>JANPIG010000881.1:0-2041 GCA_031424875.1 Cytophagales bacterium | reverse complement strand
AGTGTCAGAAGATGAATTAGAAACTTCTAAAAAAATCATTTCAGATTTGAGAGAAGAGATTAAAGAATTGAAAAATCATAACAAAAAGCAAAACGAGCAAATACAAAGGCTTTTTGAAATGTTGGAAGTAAAACATCATACAATGGCGTAATATAAAAATTGGTAAAAAAGTCTGTTCATTTGTTTGGATAGACTTTTTTATGTTTATATCCGTGGCGAGTGTCTCCTCTTGCCAACTTGCGAAAGTAAAAACTCAAACAATAAAGCCTTGAATATCAGCAATATACAGATAGAATAAGTAGTGCGCAGTGCTGCCGCAAGTTGACGAGTGTGTACACTTTGCACGTATTGTACTTACTAATAATCAATTATTTGAAATATTATAATATGAAAGAAAATATTTTGTTATATCTTGGAATTTGTATTGTGGCATTATTGCTCAAATATGTAATAAGTAAACTCAATACTTATTTCAGGAAAGATAATATTAAGTCTCCGCTTGAAGAAAATAATCATATACACAATTACGAAGAAGAGCATTTTATTGCTCATTTGATAAAATATTTACTACTCATTCTTTTTGCTATTTTAGCATATAAACTTCTCAATGGTGATTTCAATCAGAACCTTAGTTAGTTAATGAATATAATAAAACGTATTGAAAAATTAATCATGAAAACTACAATAAAATTAATACAAGGAGACATAACAAAAGTACAGGTAGATGCTATTGTAAATGCTGCTAATTCTTCTTTGTTAGGTGGCGGTGGCGTAGATGGTGCAATTCATCGTGCGGGAGGGAAAGCGATTTTAGAAGAGTGTATAAAAATTCGTAATCGTCAGGGTGAATGTGTTACTGGTGAAGCAGTAATTACCACGGCAGGGAAACTTCCTGCAAAGTTTGTAATCCATACGGTTGGGCCTGTTTGGAAGGGTGGCAAAAAAAATGAGCCTGAATTATTAGCAAATTGTTATCAAAATTCATTACGTTTAGCCCTTGAAAATGAACTAAAAACCATTGCGTTTCCAAATATTAGTACAGGAATTTATGGCTATCCCAAAGAATTAGCTGTTGAAGTTGCTTTAAAAACTGTCCACGACTTTTTAGAAAACAATACTGAAATAGAAGAAATAATATTTGTATGTTTTGATGATGAAAACTTTGATTTTTATGAGAAGGCCTTACAATAGAAGCTTAAACGCATCTCTAACCCTTTTTCTCCTGACATTTATAAGTTTTATACAAAAAACATGGAAATAGTACAAAATTTTATATGAATATATCAAGTATAAACTGTGTATTTCTTATAATTATTTGTTCTATGTATAAACATTGATTTTCTTTGTACCCATTTTGAGAGGCAGGACTTTGAAAAAGTATTTACTGAGAAAAATCCTCTTAAATATTAACATAGAACCAAAAATATAATGTTTATAAATACTATTGCCAGCTTTTTGCCCGAGCAAATTATAACGAATGCCTATTTTGAAGAACTGAACGGACTTACTGACGACTGGATTACTGAACGCACAGGAATCCGTCAACGCAGAAAGGCATCAGCCGAAGAAAATACGCATACGATGGCAATTGAGGCAGTTGATAAATTAACTGCTAACCTTCCTTATGATTTTTCCGAAATTGACCTCATTGTGGGAGCAACTTACACGCCCCACGACTGCATATTTACGCTTGCCCATGCTATTCAGCACCATATTAATGTTAGTGAAATACCTGTCGTAACAATTTCTTCGGCTTGTTCGTCCTTATTAAATGCCGTAGAGATTATTCAAGGATATTTTGCCTTGGGAAAAGCCACAAAAGCCCTCTTGATTGCTTCTGAACATAACACTGCCTATAACAACGAAGACGATACTAAAGCGGGACATCTGTGGGGCGATGGTGCAGTGGCATTATCCATCACCAAAGAAAGGATAACGGAAGCCGATTGGGAAATAAAAGACGTACTAACTGCTGGGGCTGCCAACGTTGGAAAAGCCTGTGAAAGCGTAACGCTGAAACCGCTTGAAAAAGGTATTGTGA
>JANPIG010000880.1:0-19986 GCA_031424875.1 Cytophagales bacterium | reverse complement strand
TGCTGCAAAATATATTTGTTGTAATTCACTTGAATTCAAGAAAATGATGGCTTTTTGTTTATCATTTGATTTCACATAAAACTCATTATCAAATTTCGAATCATTTAATTCTATATCATTTATTCCAAATATCTTCCCTGCATGAGTAAACGCATTTTCAAGAAATATTTTTAGTGTAAATTTATGAACTGATGTAAAAATACATTTTACTCGATTTTCAAAATACTTATGTTTACCACCTTTTTGTATAGTGTCTAAGGTAAAAATATTATTCCTGTAATTTAGAATTACCTTTTCCTCTTTCCAAGAATCTCCCTCAATAAGTTCTCCTCCGATTTTCTCCGCCAATAGTTTCCACATCTCTCTATTTCGAGGAGCATTCCATTTTTTCCAAAAGTTCATATTTTCAACGAATAACAAGTAACCAATAACTAACCCCTAATCCTGATCCTTCAAACCCAACATCAATTCCTTTGCTTTCTTTACATTGTTATTGATTTTGTCAGATTCCACCAAACCATCCCGCAGGCGTACTATCCGGTGGGCGTATTGAGCGATGTCGTCTTCGTGCGTAACCATCACGATGGTGTTTCCTTTGGAATATAATTGGTCGAACAAGTCCATAATTTCGTAGGAGGTCTTGCTGTCCAAGTTTCCTGTAGGTTCATCCGCCAAGAGAATTGAAGGGTCGTTTACCAAAGCACGGGCTATGGCTACCCGTTGGCGTTGTCCACCCGAAAGTTCGTTAGGGCGGTGTCCTGCACGGTTTTCTAAACCAACACCTTTGAGGGCAAGCATCGCTTTTTCGATACGATCAGCTTTGTTATAACCTGCATAAATCAAGGGCAATGCCACATTTTCGAGCGAAGATTGACGGGGCAGAAGGTTGAAGGTTTGAAATACAAAACCAATTTCCTTATTTCTAACGGTGGCGAGTTCGTTTTCAGTCATTTCGCTAACGTCCTGATTGTTAAGAATATAACGTCCAGAAGTGGGCGTATCCAAACAACCCACAATGTTCATGAGGGTTGATTTTCCAGAACCCGAAGGACCCATAAAAGCCACGTATTCGCCTTTATTGACCGAAATAGTTACATCTTTGAGGGCTTGAATAACCTCTTCGCCCATGACGTAACGTCTTGAAATATTGGTAGTTTGTATTATTTGCATTTTTTCTTAGTTTACAAAACAAACTTACTGATTTACTGAAAGCCATCCCCTGCCTTTTCTATGGATTGTTGTTTGGCTTGATAGGTCGGCAAAAAACGCTGATAATCGGTTGGGGATAGTTTTCTGAGTACCTCCAAACCATCAGCGGCGTAGTCTTTCATCCCTATGGTTTGGGCTTGTGAAATGTATAATTCATAGAGTTTCGGAGAATCTTTTCGCCATGAAATTGCCCGCAAAAGAGTTTCATAAGCCATTTTAGTTTGCTTATTTTGGTTAAACAATTGCACGGCTTTCTCTACAACTGCTTCATTAAGCGGATGTTGTTTGAGGGCTTTTTCTGCTTCGGGAATAGTGGTGAAATTAGCGATATTATCACTCGTTCTGAGAGTTTCTTTTTTCAGAAAAGTATTCAATAACATTCTGTAATATTTCCCTTTTTTATCCGTAGAATCGCCCATTGCCCACAATTGCAGATTTTGGAAAGCAAGGAGTTTGTCGCCCTGATAATAATCTTGCATAACGTTGGCAAAAAGCAAATCTTCCGAAAGGGATTCATTATCTTCTAACTCCGCTAATCGTCTGAATGGCAATGAATTACCTGCTGATTTTTGATAAAGAGAATGATTGTAAATCCAAGCAAAATCAGAGGCATTTAACGTTGAATCTGGCGAAAATTTCCCGCCCCAATTAGTATTTGTGGCTTGAGGAGATGGTGAATTGAAAGCAATTTTATTTCGCAACGCCAATATATTCGCTTGATACGAATTATACTTTAAATCTTTGACATTACTTAAAATTTCTTCCCCCGCTTTGTCTTTGGCATTGGTTGCCCAAAACGCCATCAAATTACTGGCAGGGACTTCTGATTTATGGGCGTTTTTTGTCGCTAATTCATAGTAAATTACAGTCGAATCCATCAGTTTAGATTTGTTGTATAAATACGCCAAATTGTTCTGTAATTCTCCCGATTTTGGGAATTTTTGTAAGCCTTCTTTCAAGACAAAAATGGTTTCAAAGAATTTGTCATTGTCATAAATAGAACGCCCCAAAGCCTCATACGCAAATTCAGAAGGGTTTTTGGCTAAGGCTTTTCTGAAATAAACACCTGCGGTTTCATTATCCCCTTGCAAGAGGGCGAGCGATGCGAGGGCGTAATTGGTCTTGTGGTTTCGAGGTTCATAATTCAAACCTAATTTATACTGAATTTCAGCAAATTTGTAGTCTTTTTCTGTGGTGTAATAATCGCCCAAACCGTTGTAAGATGCGGCTGAAAATTGGTTTACGGGGAAGAAGTTTTTGGGTAATAATAAGCCTCCAATCATGATTAAGGCTAATATTCTAAAAAACCACATTGGAAATTTGTTGGGTTTGAAAGCTACTTTATAAACCTCTAAACCATCTCGGAAAAGGAAATGAAAATTGAGAATGATGTATGCCAAAAACATCACGCCCATGGCTAAATGCGAGTAGGTGATGGCATCTTCCATAACCTCGATCATTGGGTCATTGGCGGTGGTGAAGGCAAGTCCGCAGGTGGCCAGCGTAATAATGCCCAAACCTACGTATATGAAAGCCCCAGATTCTTCAAAATCCATAACTTCTCGACTCAAATTTTCCCGCTGCCTAAAGCCCCAAATTCCTAAAATTATTGAAATAATTAGCAATAAAAAAGGACTCAAATAAATCATGTTCCAGTCAATCACTTTGTTATTGTATAGAAACACTAACAAAACATTTGAAAGATAAATGGCACTGATTATCAAGAAATTATATAATGAATTTCCACTTTTTGCAGACGTTGAGACGATAAGAAAACCATTGATAATTTCGTAGGAAATCAAGAAAATGAAGCCAACACTCAACAGCATTGCTCCAGAGGTTCTATAACTGGCAAGGAGTAAAAATGGATGCTCAACGGATGAAAATTTAGCAATTCCTAAACCTATCAAAACGCTTATTAAAAAGAAAATGCCGAAGCGTTTAAGAATGGCAATATCGGGGCGAAAAGCGTGAAAAAAGTAGCTTGTGCCAGCGTATAAAATGATGAGAATAAAATTGATGTAATTGTTGGCAAGGTTGAAAATTAAACCAAAATTGAAGGTAACAATCAGCAAAATTATTGACCCCATAAAAACCAAATACCAAAAGAGCCGAAGGGCTGATAATGCCGAGAGAATCAAGAGAAAACCCAATACAAACAGCCCCAAGAAAACATAATTTCCGTTTGTATTTATTGCCATCGGAGAAGCTACAAATTGTTCTGTTACCGTGATGGCTTTAGCAGGAATACTCAGGGTTTCGTCTGCCGATATTTTGAATTGGTCGAGAACAATGGGCAGGTCGTTCAACTCGCTGAGAACGTCCCAATGAATTACGTTTTCTAAACCCCTAAAATAAGCTAATCCAAAGATTATCAGCGAGATAGCTAAAATTATTAAGGCAAATGAATAAAGATTACGGGTTGGTTTTTGGAAGTTCTTCCAGAATTGTAATTGGTTCATAATTGGTTATTTATCTTAACCTTATTTTAACGGAAATATTATCTAAAAAGTCTTACGCTTGCTTAACGTTGTGCAATTACTGCCGTAGTCAACCGACAAACACAAACCAATTCATCTGTTTCATCCGTAATTCTAATATCCCAAACGTGCATCGTTCTGCCAACTTTTAGGGGCGTGCATTTGGCATAAACATAGCCTTCACGGGCTGATTTCAAATGATTGGCATTGATTTCTATGCCTACGGCTGCCTGTTTATTATGGTCTTCTAATGACAACCATGAAGCCATGCTTCCCAAAGATTCTGCCAATGCTACTGATGCCCCGCCATGAAGTAATCCCATCGGTTGTTTGGTACGACTATCTACTGGCATTTTTGCACAAATGTAATCGGGCATTACTTCGGTAAATTCTATGCCGAGATGTTCAATCATATTATTTTCACTCATTTTAATGAGCAATTCACGGGAGATTGTTGTGTTTATCATTTTATGGTTTTGTTTTACCTTTTAATCATTTAACGTCAAAGATGACAAGCCTTTAAACGAAAACCTGTAATTTTGCGTGTAAATTTTAATTACTTTGTTAGGAAAGAGAATATATGAGATAGCAGTTTTAAACTATTTATTATTCTATATCAATAAATCATTATAAAATGTCAATGTCTAACCAACCAGAATCTCATCATATCAAAACCATTTATTTAATTCGTCACGGAGAAACTGATTTTAATCGTCAGGGTGTTGTGCAAGGAAGTGGGGTGGACTCTGACCTAAATGAATTAGGACACGCACAAGCGGAGGCTTTCTTTCAAAAATATCAACACATTCCTTTCGACAAAGTTTATACTTCTGTTTTAAAAAGAACGCATCAATCCGTAAAAAAATTTATTGATAAAAATATTGCTTGGGAACAACATCATGGTTTGAATGAAATTAGCTGGGGTGTACGAGAAGGAAAAATCCCAAATAATAGAGATAATGAATATTATAAAGTGCTGATTGACAGCTGGATAGAAGGGAGAACACATATGCCTTCTGAAGGCGGGGAAAGCCCTGAAGATGTTATTTTACGACAAAAACCTATCATTGATTTAATTCTGAATCGTCCTGAGGAGAAGACTGTTTTGATTGCTATGCATGGTAGGGCAATCAGAATACTGCTCACACTATTGCTCGAACGCCCACTATACGAGATGGATACTTTCAATCATGCTAACCTATGTCTATACAAATTGACTTACGATTACAACACTTCAAAATTTACTGTTGAAATAGCTTGTGATGTAAGTCATTTAGACAGTTATCAATAAACAGTTATTAGTAAAAAAACTTTTAGAGAACTTGTTTGACGAAGTTCGAATTCATTTTAACTGATAAGCGGAACGTCACCCGCTGTAACTGATAGCTGTCCAACGAATCTTCCGTTTATCCATACAACTTTCCGTTTAAGAATTTCATTTCTCTTTTTCAGTAGATTAAGGCTAAATTGTTGTTGTTAATTTGTTACAAGGGTAGAAAATCTATTCACTAAATCATAACCGCAGCGGCAGACCGCTCACCAATTAAACATTGTCCAGAACAAAACTATATTGGGTCTTACAAATCTTTGGGTGGTCGGCTTGGCTTGCCAATGACACCTTTCTATATACTCGCAGTTTTGGTTGGTCTTTGGATTGGTTTGTCATAGCCGTTTTAAATATATTGATTGCCATTACCATGACCCATAACTTCCGAAAACTTATCAAGAAGTATGGTTGGGTAGAATTACCGATAAATCAAGTCATTCCCCGCATATTATTGATGGTGAGTTTGATGTCTATCATCATCACGCTTATCAATATTCCTATTGATTCATATTTGTTGAGAGATATTGAAGAAACTGATTTTTGGTCATTTTTTACCATTTTACAGTTCTTTTTCAATTGGGGAAAGCCTTTGATGATTTGGACACTTTTTTATTATGCCTCACATTATTTTGAAAGAAAATCGGAGGTGGAAGTGGACAAAATTCGCTTAGAATCTTCGGTTAAAGAGACGGAATCGAAGGTTTTGAGAGCCCAGATGAATCCACATTTTATGTTCAACGCTCTCAATTCTATTCGTGCTTTGATTTTGGAAGACCCTGACAAAGCTCAAAAAGCCGTTACCCAACTTTCAAATATTTTACGAAGTTCATTGTTGGCGGATAGACGCAAAACGGTTTCTCTTTCCGAAGAAATGCGAACGGTGGATGATTATTTAGCCTTAGAAAAAATCCGTTATGAAGAGCGTTTACAGATTCGGAAAAATATTTATCCCGAAACCTTGACTGTGCAAGTGCCGCCCATGTTGTTGCAAACTTTGGTAGAAAATGCCATCAAACATGGAGTTTCAAAGCCCGTAAAAGGAGGCTTTGTGAGCATTGAGGCGAAGGTTGTAGGAACAAATTTGGTAATAATCATTAGCAATACGGGCGTACTCGAAACCACTGAATCAGAAGGATTTGGACTACAAAATACGGCTCACCGTTTGGAATTATTGTTTGGTCCAGAATCAAAATTCAAGATTTATCAATCCTCCAAAGACGTTGTGGCGGCAGAAATTATCATTCCCATTCCCCAAATTGAACCTGAGAAAGATAGCCCTTTGTCGAAGATAACTAATTTGGTGAAGGCGGGGGTTTAAGGATGGGGAAATTTGGAATTAGGTTTCTCATAAACAATAGCCCAATGTGAGTTATTCAGATAAAGTTAATTATGACTAAGGAATTTGATTTTTATAGTGGATATGAAGGAGAGCCTGAATTATTCATTTTTCAAAAAAGTACCGATAAAAGTGTAAAGGCTATAATTAAACTTTGGATTGTTTTTTTTGATTCAATTGTGGAATTAATAGAGCCAAATTTCAAGAGCGAATGGGAAGGCATAACATTATATTATCACACATAAACAGGATGGTATGATAAAGTGATTTGGAAATGTGAAGAAGTAGAATTATTTATTCAACAATTGGAGTCAGTGGGAAAAACTCAATTGGACATGGAAACCCAAAAAATTTTAGAGGTAATAATGGAGATTTTCAACGATACTGTTTCTTCAAATGATGATATTTATTTTAAATATGAGTAGTCGCTGAGCCATGTCCTCCCCAATTTGCAATTGAGAAGGCCATAGTTCAGCGACTGTGTCGCAATTGACGATATACAATAAAGTCATTTAGCAAATAAAACGATTTACCAATAAACAAAAAACAATGAAAGCTCTAATCGTAGATGACGAACGTTTGGCAAGAAACGAACTGAAACGCTTGCTCGAAAATTTTCCTAAAATCAATATTGTAGGTGAAGCCGCCAACGCTGACGAAGCCGTAAAGCTGATTGATGAACTCCATCCAGACCTTCTGTTTTTGGATATTCAGATGCCTGGCAAAACGGGCTTTGACCTCCTTACTGACCTCGAAGGTTACGTTCCTGAAGTGATTTTCACCACTGCTTATGACGAATACGCCATCAAAGCCTTTGAATTCAATGCCCTTGACTATCTCTTAAAACCCATTGAATTACACCGACTTTCAGAAGCTGTTCAGAAAGTTGAAGAGGAATTTGACCGTCAAAAACAATTGACCGAAACGCCAAAAGATAATACAACGGTCTTGGGCGAAAATGACCAAGTTTTTGTAAAGGACGGAGAAAAATGTTGGTTTGTTCGTTTAGGAAATGTACGTTTGTTTGAATCTATGGGCAATTATGTACGGTTATATTTTGATGACCAGAAGCCTTTGGTCTTGAAATCTTTGAATGCTTTGGAAGACAGATTAGACCCTAAAACCTTCTTTCGTGCCAACCGTAAGCATATTATTAATTTGAAATATATTCAAAAAATCGAGCCGTGGTTTTCGGGTGGTTTGCAAGTTACCTTACGTGAAAGTGGCGATAAAATAGAAATTTCACGCCGTCAGGCCATTCGTTTTAAGGAATTATTGAGTTTATAGATTCGATGTTTGATGTTCAGTTTTAGATATTCGGTAAAACCATTGACCGTATTTTGTTTCATTTCGATGATTATTTTTATTTTCTCTTGGAAGAGTCATATTTCTAAATATGGCTCTTTTTTTTAAGTCGAATTTGGTACTTTTTTCATCTAATGACTGTTTAATTAAAAACAAAAAAGCAAAATAATCATTTAACAAAAGTTAAGTATTTAAAATTAGCGTCCGCTAATCCAAAAGTGTAACGTCGCCTGTTATAATTCCAAAATCGTAAATCAAATCATGTTTCCTTCTAAATTTTTATATTGGTTATTTTACCTTAAAACCTCATTATGCAATTGTACATCAGAGGTGAAAAATAGCAATTTTAGCCCTGGTGGGCATTTTTATAAAGTTTCCAAAGCCATCAAAATGCCTTCAGCGGTCAATGAAGGGTCGGGTTTGATGCGTTCCTCCAAAGATTCAACTTTCTGGACACTCAACGATGGTGGTGGGAAAGCTGAAATTTATGAAATAAATAAAAAAGGAAAATTGCTCAAAATTATCCCTATTCCAAACACCAAAAATCAAGATTGGGAAGATATAAGTCGAGATGAAAAGGGGCATATTTTTATTGGAGATTTTGGTAACAATGAAAACACCCGCAAAGACTTGGTTATCTATAAAATTTCTGAAAATCAACTTGATAAGCTCGAAAAAATCCATTTCCATTATGCCGACCAAAAGGCATTTCCTCCCAAAAAAGACCTTAATTTCGACTGTGAAGCGTTCTTTGCCTTGGGTGATAGTCTATATTTATTCTCCAAAAACAGAGGTGATAAATCAGTGAAACTATATGCAATGCCCTCACGTGCAGGAAATTATGCACTCGTTCCACAAGAGAGAATATTCCTAAAAACCATGGTTACTGGGGCCGCCGTTAGCCCTAATAAAAAGATTTTCGCTCTGCTTAGTTATGGTAAAGTGTTTCTGTTTTACATTGATAATAAAGGAGTTAGCTTCAAAAAGCCTTTGCTTTGTATCAAGTTTGCCCATAAACAAACGGAGGGTATTACGTTTCTGACGGATGAAATCATGATGATTTCTAATGAACAAGGCGAAATGTTTGAGGTACAGATTAGTAAATAGTTTTTTTAACCACATAGGTAGGATAGAAATGATAGAGAATAAGTAAGTAAAAAAATATCCTTGGCACAATCAAACTCGTAAACTGCTGATTATCAAATAAATATTGTAAGCTTTGCCACGGGTTTTATTACCAATTTTTAAAACTTAACCTTCTTATCCTCCTATGTGGTTAGAATATACTCTTTTAACTATAAAATCTAACCTACCTATGTGGTAACAATGAACAACTCCGCCATGGATAACGTTATTTTATTAAAAAGATAAATTTTAGAATCATGAAAAATACAGTTTATTATCCCGCCAACACACGTGGACACGCCAATCATGGCTGGCTCAATGCTCATCATACATTTAGTTTTGCGGGGTATCGCAATCCCGAAAGAATGCACTTTGGTGTAATTCGGGTATTGAATGATGATATCGTAGCGGGCGGTATGGGTTTCGGTACGCACCCCCACGACAATATGGAAATTATCACGATTCCGTTAGAAGGTGACCTTGCCCATAAAGACAGTATGGGCAATTCTGAAGTGATACGTAATGGAGACATTCAAGTAATGAGTGCAGGTACAGGAATTGAACACAGCGAATTCAACGCCAACAAAGACAAACCTGTGAATTTATTCCAGATTTGGCTTTTTCCAAACAAGCGCAATGTTAAACCCCGCTATGATCAAATGACCTTGAATATAACTGACAGACACAATAAATTACAACAAATTCTTTCACCTAATTCTGATGATGAAGGCGTTTGGATTCATCAAGATGCATGGTTTTCGATGGGAACATTCGAGAAAGATTTTTCTACTAAATATGACATCAAACGTGAAGGAAACGGTGTTTTTGCGATGGTTGTAAAGGGAGATTTTAACATAAATGGCAATGAAATTCATGCCAGAGATGGCTTCGGAATTTGGGATGTTGACAAAATAGATATTATTGCCAAATCAGATGATGCAGAGATTTTGTTAATGGATGTGCCAATGGATATTTAAGCTAAGATTGCTCATCTTCTGAAGGCAAAGTTTCTCTGAACTTTGCCTGATATTCTTCTAAAAGACTTTCCAATTGCCAAGTTGTAATGTTAAGCTTGGCAATTGGGAATTCTTGAATTCGCCCATTATTCGTAAAAACAAAGGTTTCTCGGTATTCATTACCCTTAATATCTGGGCGAATTTGTAATCCATGCACCATTGCCCATGACACAAAAGGTTGTCCTACTACTTGTATTCCATCATTACTCAAAATTAATTGTGGATGCGGCTGTGAACTCTGTAAATATCTGTAAATCAACCATATGCATAATCCTAAAAAAATAAACCCCAAGAGATAATCCGTTCTCATCAAAAAGAAAATCATGTACAAACAAGAGCCAAGACCACCCAAAAGAAGTAACAAATGGTCAGTTGGTTTTGTATAAATAATGGTATGAGTTTGGGATTTCAAGGGGTTTGGGATTTAAGACGTTACACGATTTCAGTAAGAAATTAAAATATGAAAGCTTAACCCCTTAAATCCCAAAATCCCTAACCTCTAATTTAGTCTCGGGTCAATGGGATAATTGGCAATTACTTTAAATTCACCGCCCATACTTTTCAAAATAGTACGCCAAAAATTTTCTGTTGGAGTATCAAAAATTACGTCTTCGGTAGCTTTTGAAATAATCCAAGAATCCTTTTTCATTTCTTTATCTAATTGACTAATACTCCATCCCGAATATCCAATAAAACAACGAATATCCTTAGGCGAAAGCACACCATTATTCAGCAAAGTTTTGACTTGCTGAAAATTTCCTCCCCACATAATACCTTTCAAAATTTCAACGCCACCATCAATTACATCTGGACGCCGATGAATATAATGCAATGTATTATGTTGTACAGGTCCACCCACATAAAGCGGAACGTCGGGATAAATATTTTCTTCTAATACATCTGCTAATTGAAGATTAGAAACCTGATTTAGAATCAGTCCAAAAGAACCGTTGGTTGTTTCATGCTCGCAAATTAGCACAACGCTACGGTTAAAATTGGGGTCGGTTAAAAAAGGCTCAGAAATTAGCAAAGAGCCATGTGAAATATTTTGCATAATTTGAGGTGTTAGCTTTTATAGTAAATTTGTGCTCAATTACATTACTAAAAATACTATGCAAAGGGCAAATCTCCAAACCGTTTATCTACTTTTAGGCTCAAATCTGGGAAATAGAGAACAAATACTTGCAAAAGCAATAAAAATAATTGACGAAAAAATTGGGGCAATTATTTCACAGTCAAAGAATTATGAAACAAAAGCATGGGGAAAAACTGACCAACCAGATTTCCTAAATACAGCTATCGTTATTACTACTAATTTGATGCCAATACAAGTTCTGGAACAAACACAAGCCATTGAGGAAAAATTGGGACGAGTCAGAATAGAAAAATGGGGAGCCAGATTAATTGATATTGACATTATTTTTTATGGACAAGAAATTATTGATATACCTCATCATCTTCATATTCCTCACCCACTTGTCCAAGAAAGGGTTTTTGCCTTAGAACCATTAGCAGAAATTGCCCCAGATTTCATACATCCGATTCTTGAGAAAACCATTGCGACGCTTTTTCAAGAAATTAAAAATTAATTTTTCTTTTTTTCTTCATCAACACTTGCAATCTCAAAAAAACCTCGTACCTTTGCAGTCCAATTAAATGGAAACAACACCGCAGGATGGAGCAGTAGGTAGCTCGTTGGGCTCATAACCCAAAGGTCACAGGTTCGAGTCCTGTTCCTGCTACATAGTAAAACCCTTAACACGCTGATTATTAAGCTGTTAAGGGTTTTTTGTTTGTTAAAATTTCCTCTTCGTTACGCATTTGGTTACGCTCCAGTAAAATGCCGCTAAAATTCCTCCGCAATAAGGCATAAAAAAAGAGGTCGTTAAACCTCTCATTTCAATATTTACTTTATCACTTAAAATTTTAAAGAATCAGCAATCATTTTTTCAAAGTTGCCTAAACTTAATACTTTAAGATCGTATGTTGATACAGATACAGTTGTTGTATAAGTTGGAATGCGTGGATAAAGATTGAATAAATTTATATACAAAGCTGTTTTCCCTTTTTCTTGGTAAACATAAATATTATACTTGCCCTCTATCGAATATGGTACATAGGTAGTCGTTCCATCGTATTTTTTCTCCGTTACAAAGTAGGCATTTTTATTGATTAACTGATACTTATCATCTTCATAAGTATTAGAGTTAGATATAAAGCCATCACCAAATAGTACACCGCTGGCACGCTCAAAGGATTTGATTGATAATCCATTTTGAACTATGTATTTCATTACGCTATTCCAAACCTCATCTTGTGATTTATCAAAATAGAAAGTATTGGCATTTTTATAGTCTCCTTTTATTGGAATAGTTTTAATTGAGGTACATGATTGTACCAATAGAACAAATAGTAATAGTGTTGATAGCTTTCTCATTTTCGTTTAGTTTAAATTATCAATGTTCCTCAAATGTAGGCAATATTAATTTGGTCAATGCTTCGTATTTATTATACGGTTTAAACTCGACTCAATTATGAAAGTTTTCATAATTCACCATAAAAAATAGTCGAACAGTTTAAAACCATTCGACTATCAGTATTACCACTAACACAAAAATCTATTATTTCTAACATTTTTGATAGGCAAATATACGCAATTACTTTTACTGACCTTGCCATTTTACTGACTAACATTTGCAGTTATTCAGTTGGTAAGGTTTCAGTTTTTTGAACACTTTCTTCAAACTTTTAAATAAACTCCTACCTGTTGCAAATTGTAACACTTATCAAGGTCTGGACAATTTGTCTGCACCTTCGACTACCATGTCGAACCCTATCAAAGTGTAAATATCTCACTATGACCATTCAACACAATGTCGAGTAAACCAAACCCCTACCATCTAAAAAGCCAATAAGGTTCGTCATTAAGAAGAGCTAAATAAAAAGGTTATACCAAAACGGAACTACCTCACAAAAAAATAACCTACCGAAATAATCAATAAGCTCTCAGGGATAAAACCTATAAAATAAAATAAATTAGTTGTCATACTAACTAATTTATTCAAACTTTGATACCATCAGCAATCCGCCATTTGAAGTTTTAGAAAAAATAACTTTACCCTTTCCAATCCGTTCAATACTCTTTTTAGGTTTACCAAACGCTCGGTCAGATAACCATTCTACCGTTTTTATTTTTCCTTTCTTGTAATCCATTAACATCGCCTTGCAAATAGCGGTCAAGATGATAGGTAGGTTTTTGTTTTCAGAAAATTCTTTAATTTGCCCCATTGTAGAGGATAACAACATAGCACAAATATTTTTTACCTCACGATAAGTCAACGGCATATCTGATTTATCAAATCTCAACGCATAGCGTAATGATTCAGTAGTAGCAATACTTTTTCCCCTCCTTCGTGTTGGTTGTTTGCCATGCGTAAACATTGTACGCTGTGGTGGTGGTTGCCCTTTTCTGTGTCCCATAATACCCGTATTTCTTACAATTACTTAAACATAAATTTCTTCATAATCTATTCCCAATCGAATAAGATTTATATCTGGTTTAAAATCCCCTTGCATTTTGTTGTGCAATTCAATAGCTTTCAGCACGGCAGTAACATCCGATTCAATATCAAGTATTACTTGTTCGCCATTAGAAACAAATACTTTCTTAAACTTGGTTTTGCAGTTGATAATGTCCTCCAAAATTTTCAGTTTGTCGTATTTATTCATTAAACCCTCTTCCACTGATTCAATAAATACCTGTGTAGATTTGGCTTCAAATATTTGTTTTCGGTCTTCTAAGGTCTTTAAAAATGCTTCATTTGCTATTTTCCAATAAGTTGCAAACGTTGGTCTTGATAGGTTGCGTTTAGTTAAAATCAGTTCAAAAGTTTCTTCAAAACCTTTGCCCGCTTCCAAATGAAAAAATATTTCATCAGCTATCATTTGTTTATTTGGCTTCATGCTGTCTTGCGTTTAAATTGTCCTCTTTATCAATGCCAGTAAATAAATTCATTATCACAAGCATAATTATTTCTAAAATATCCATTGGTCGGTAGTGGTTAAAAGTTCAGCTTCGTAATTGGAAACTCTCCCGTTTCTTTTTTAATCTCATTACAGGCATCGAGTACCTCATCATCCATCATCATATCATCTAAGGATTTATAACCGATTGCTCGGGCAACATGGTGGGCGTTTACCGATAACTCATTGGTAAATACGTTCTTTAAAAATTGAACCGTTTTCCCTTCATATTCACTTTCCCAAATTTCATTGGGTAATATTGTTTTTATATATCTCATTTTGGTTTTTGGTTAGTTTACAGGAATAATTACTTTGCTATTGACTGAACGGAAAATTTCGCTGTCCGATTTAAAAGAGCATCAACCTATGTTAGTCAGTTGGAAGGGTTCCAAAAAAGGAACACTTTATAAAAACAATGATCATTGTTTTTATGAGGACGGCTAAATTTAAAGTAAAGGGTACGTTCTTAAAACGCACCCCTCTCAATGATTCATTAATTTAGTATCTCCTTCTTTGGCACAACTTTGTCAGGATTGTTAATCTTATCCAATTGCTCTTGTACATGGTTCATTCGTCCGTTATTATGAGCCATAAATAAATCATCCAAGAGTTGATTAAATGAATAATGTAACATTCTGAAACCTTCAGTATCTTCATTGGTCTTGAATGATTCAGACATAAAAAACTCCGTAAAAACCTCTTGCAAATCTTGTTTGACCTCCACGAAGTATTCACAATTTGAAGTCATATCAGTCAGGTAGCAAGGGAACGCCACGTTGTCGATTGTATAATCTTGTTTTTGAATTTTTAATAAAGTTTCCATGTTTTCTATGATTTTTTTGTTTGATAATTTTTTTTCAATTTTCTACTAATAAATTCTTTTTGCTGTTCATTCAAAACCAACGTTCCCGAAACATCAAATAAAGTATTACCAACATTTACAGATTTATAATACTTGGTTCTGAAATTATGCTGTGGGTTGCTCTTTCCGTTTCTTTCGTCTCTTCTAAATTTGCAGTCTAAACTATGATACTTTTTCTCTTGGTCAATCCTGCAACCGCAACCCGAACATAAAATTCTTTCTGGCTTTTCTGGTTGCAATAAAGGAGTTAAAATAATATCATCATCAAGATAGGCTTGTCCATCATTCACACTTAATAGTGAGTGTGAAATGTGGACAATTTCACTATTTTTTTCCTCTTCAAAATGCTGTGAAATGTGGACACTTTTACTATCAATATTTGCAAGTTCTAAACTCTTTAATTTGATTAGTTCCAAGACTTCTTTTTTAAAGTCTATGCCTGTTCGGTACCTGTCAATAATAGCCGTGTAACTTTTCCTTAACCTTTGAATTTTCTTTCTTTCGGCTTGAGTTTTACCCTTTGTGTTCCAAGTCTTCGGGTCGTTACCCTCCAAATAAATATCACTCTCCTTACATGTCATTAGGCTTCTATCCAGCCTTCTATCGCCAAACAATATACCATTAAACGTTTCTATTAGAATGGTTTGCAGCCGCTCGTAAATGGTCGTATTTAAAAGGTTTTCAAGATTTTTAATAACTAAATCTTTCGATTCAAAAAACTTCATTCGAGTTACCTTTATTTCAACTCTTAGGAGGTTATAAGGTAGTTTAAACTGTTTCCCTTTGTCATAAATCTTTACAATATACCTATCCGTTTTACAACTATAAAAAATTTCACCGCCTTCCGTATCTGGTCTAAATGGTTCACCCAAATAGCAAATTAGATTATCATATATCAAACTGCAATCAAAGGGGAGGACAATATTAAAGCCAAATTCAAGTCCATTAATTAACGTTTTTTGAATGTCTATTCTAAAAATATCCTTCCATTCCTTCACAACTTTAATACCCTGTAAGGGCGTAAAATCTGTATAGTTCCCTTCACCATTATTAAAATAATTGTGTAAACTACCGTTTAGCATAACATAACGGTTTTCTAAACCTTCCAACGTTTTAGGTAGGTACTCTTTTACTTTCTTACCTTCACGCTCAACAAAAACAAACCTGCTATTTACCCTAAAATCCAAACCCTTATAAAATGCTCGATGATATTCTATGACTGAATTATTATCAACCTGTGTCTTTAAATGCTCCTGCAAATGTTCATTATTTAAAAAGTCTTCAACATTTACGCTTAGGTTTTGAATATTGATTCCATCAAGTCCAATCATTAGAATATTTCGGTTTGCGTTCCTGGTGAAAGTGTAATTTTAAGTTTCCAAAGGTGGTTTTGTTTATCAAATTCCCCCTTACGCAGCTTATCAAGCTTCAATACCTTACCATCATTCTTTAAACCCGTTAAGGCTCGGTTAATCGAACTTTCGGGCGTTCTTTCGTGCATCTTCCCTAACCTTACCAAGTGGTTTTTTATCTCATGCTTCGTCATTTCCTCTTGGGGGTGTTTCTCCAATAAGGCTAAAATCTTATCTGCCTGTGTTTCGGTCTGTCGGTTAAATTTTTTTAAATCTTCTCCTGTCGCTCCGATTGTATTGTAAAATCCTTTACCTTTATCCCCTCCCGAATAATTGGCTAATCCTGTGTGTCCCTCCATAGTGTTAGCCTTTTTTAGTTTACAATCAGTTTACCACTATTCATTAACTCGCTGTACTTGTACATTACCTTGTTTCCTATACGGTAGCCTGTAATGATTCGTTTCTTACGCCATTCCCACAAAGTCACGCTCGAAACATTACCTAATAACTTTTGGGCTTCGTCTCCGCTTACGTAGCGGTCGGGTGTCTCGGGTGTTCCAATCGTAGGAACTTGACTTTTTTTGAGGTCTAATACAAGGCTTCTAACATCTTGAATCTGATTAGACAATACTTGATAAGGGTTTGCAAATTCTGCCATAACTAAAAATTGTTTTTGTTAAACTTATGGATGTAAAATTAGATTGGTGTTAGTGGTGCGTACTGGTGCGTACTGGTTAGGAAATTTTAAATAAAAACTAAAAAAGCCCTCCACGTTGTCGTAAAGGGCTTTTTAACTTAAATTATTTATTGGACGTTTTAACGTTTGCTAAGTCTATTTTGGCTTTTTCAATTCCTTCTTTTTTGGTAAGTAGTGGTATAACTGTCTCTAAATACTTCTTAGCGTTTTTATGATTCCTTCTTTGTGTTTCTGAAATGCTCACTTTTCTATAATATTTCATTAAAACAATACCGCTCCCTTGTCCATACTCTTCTGCAATTCTTTGGGCGTTATTGTCATTTAATGGTAATTCATCGTAGTAATGTAAAAGCCCTATTTCTTGGTGTTGTAATATTATTTTACATTCTTTTTTACCTTCCTCCACGGTGGCGGAGGTGGTCGGAATTTCGTTATTTTTATTTGTAAGTTGATTTATTTTTGTTCGTTGTGAGTTTACCCACTTCATTGTTTTATCATAGTATTTTACATTTTTTGCGATTTTAGGACTAAAGTTTTTTGAAACAAAACTTTCTACATAATCAATAAAGTC
The DNA here is from genome assembly GCA_031424875.1 of Cytophagales bacterium. Taxonomy (GTDB): domain Bacteria; phylum Bacteroidota; class Bacteroidia; order Cytophagales; family Spirosomataceae; genus Arcicella. Next base: position 2,683 of record JANPIG010000880.1, on the reverse strand, counting down.
TATTGCATTTCCAGTATAGTTTGAATAGTGGAAATTAAGAAAGTCTTTTATCTTATGGTCATATTCTCCATTCACGCAACAATAAATATGATTGCATAACATTGTTTCTAATTGTTCATTTGTTGGGTTTGGATAAATATCTACCGTAATTCCAGTAAATCTTACAGTAGTTTTATAATCAATATTGGCATTATCCAAAAACTCTCTGTTAAATTCAATGTAACTTATTTCCTCTTTTTCCCCTTTCTCAAAATCTCCATAATCATCAATATTTGGCTCTCCAAATATTGAGTTAATATCAATTATAGTTTCATAAATACATGCTCTAATCAATCCTTTACTCTGTTCAAAAATAATCAAATGACTATACTCAAGGTGTTTGTCATTATGTAATTTATTTTCAAACTTTTTGTGTAAAGTGAATCCGTTTAGATGAACCCCATCATCTGTAATCCAATTCACCCACATTGGAAGTGGAAGAGAAAGCCGAACTTTATTTATTTCACTATAATAGTACCTTAAATTATTAAATATATTTTCGTAATCATAAGGACAAGTAATCCCTTTTGAATACTCCATAAAGTTTTCTTGGTGGGGAATAATTGTATTTCTATCTATTCCTAAATCGTCAATTTTTTTGTATATTTTATTTCTTATGTCCTCAATATTTTGATGATATAAAATATTTCCTACTGAAAATAAATAGTAAGATGGAATGTTAATTTCTGCTAAATTTCCTCTTTGTTTATCTTTCGTTCTTGAATTTTTATCAAATGGATATACCCATCTAAAAAAAGTCTGGTTATTATCTGTCTGTTCAATGTTATCTTGCATCGAATTATCATTTACGCCCTATTCTCATACTTTGGTCAGTAGAGGATAGGGCTTTGTTTTAGGATTGATTTATTTTTGATACCCTCTGAATATTTCCGCTTGTTTGCGTTTAGAGGTCTTGATATATGCCATGAACGCCTTTTCTGTTTTGTGTCCAGTTATCGCCATGATCGACAATACAGGCGTACCACGTTCATACGCATTGGTCGCCATGCTCCTTCTGGCGGTGTGTGAACTAATCATTTTCCAACGTTCTACATTTTCATCAATATTCTTTCCTCCCTTCACATAAGAAAGAAATTCCATACCCTGCAATGATTCACAAAGCTGGGCAACTTCCTTAATGTAGTCGTTAAACTTTTGGTTGCTCACGGCTTCGGGCAAAACGTTGTTATACTTTTGTAGAATACTTTTAACGGTGGCATCTATTGGAATGACTACCTTTCTTTTGGTCTTGAATTGAATAATTTCTAAGTATGCACCCTGTTTGTCCTCTCTGATATTTTCGGGCTTTATAGCGGTAAAATCCGAAAACCTTAATCCTGTTTTTGAACCAATAATAAATAAGTCCCTCACTCTTTCAAGTCTTTGATTGGTGGATAAGTCCAGGTTATACATTTCTAATAGTTCGTCTTCATTCAAGGCAATATTTACCGATTCCTCACTACTTTTTGACGCAACTTTAAAAGTTTTCTTTTGATAGTCAAGGTTATGGTTTATTCCTTCTTCGGTGGCTTCACGTAGAAAGGTTTTTAAGGCTGTAATATGCTTACCCATGGTTTCGGGTGCATAGTCTTTGGCTGCCGCCATGTAGGAACTAAAATCTTTGTAGAAAGTCAAATCAATCGTATGAAAATCTACTTTTCGAGAATAATTCGCTGAAAAGTCCATAAGAAGTTTTTGAGTAGAACGGTAACGCTGAACACTACGAACTGCATAACGTTTCACGCCATCAATTAAACGATACCCTGTTTCGGCTTCATGGATAAATTTCTCAATGTACTCAAATAATGAAAGTTTAGTTTTAGGTCGTAGGTAGTCTTCTATCTTTTGGATAAGCACCTCTTTACTTAATTCCTTTTTCTTGTTTCGGGACTTAATAATTAATCCGTTCACAAAAGAATTTAAGTCGAATGCGAATTGGTCAATTTCCTTTCGTCCCTTCAGATAATTTTGAATTTCAAGTTTCAAAACTTCTTTTTCTAAGAATGAATTACGATTGACAAAACTTTGGAGGTCTTCGAGATAAGTATTGGTAAAACTGATAATATCATTATCGCCAAGACGTTCTTTTAAATTTGTTGGAAGGGATAAGTCAGGAGCGGAAACGATTTTTATTTCTTTCTTTTTGAAGTTCCAATGTTGCGGTAAGACTTTTATTCCAGTAGGTAGTACCAATTGGTCTAAACCGTATTTGATACCAACGTAAATAATTTGTGGCGTTTTTGCCGTAACTTTGCGTAACCGAAAAAATGCGTTAGCCATTGAATGAGTTTTTTGAAAAGATTTATTTGTGATTCGACACTACAAATATAACCTATTTCTATATTCGTTACGCAATGGTTACGCTTTTTTCTTAATAAATACCGTATTTATCTTAATGTATCTTAATAGAGGAGGAGGATAATACAAATGTAAGTATCTTAAAATCAAATGATTATCGTAGTTTGATAGCTTTTTAGAGGTAGATAGGATTAAGGGATTTTTAGCCCTGTTCCTGCTACTAAACAAAAGCGTAACTTACTCATAAAAAAGTAGTTACGCTTTTTTGTTTTATCATTACCCTTATCAAAATGGAACAAATCAATCATAAAGCTGGCTTTGTAAGCATCGTAGGCAAACCCAACGT
>JANPIG010000879.1:0-5839 GCA_031424875.1 Cytophagales bacterium | reverse complement strand
AAGAAGGCTTTTTAAAGAATATTTTTACAATCTGCCATTTTACATTTGCATAAAATTTCATGTATTCTTTTGGAATAATATAATCTTGCATTACTTTTTTGATATGTTCACTTGAATTTGGGCTTGATAAAAATAATGATTTTATGGCAAAATAACGGCTTTTTATGAAGTTGTCTCCATATTGAATTGAATTGGCTAACATCAAATAATATCGGGCAATATTTTTATTTAATTTTCTATGAAATTTATAGTCCAATTCCTTATCAATTCCTTTATACATTCCAATTCTATTAAATAAAAACTCGGCATCTTGTTTGCCATCAGTAAAACTCATTCCACCATTATTTTTACGGTAAACAGACATTAACTCGTTGATATAGAAGAATTTACCGTGTTTTCCCAATAAAATATATCGAGGAATATCTCCACTTTTTGATTCATGAAACCATTGGGGATATTCTTTAATAATACCATTTCTAAACATTACTGCTGATGTTGCCATGTACCAAATTTCGTCTTCTCCTACCAAATCCTCAATGGTTGTAACTTCTCTTTGGTTTTCATCATTAACGTACATATCGGGGGCTGATCCGTCTTCAAAGTGAATAAGCGCATTATGAAAACAAGCTACAAAATCAGGATTATTATCTAAGAAATCTACTTGTTTTTGAAGTTTCAAGGGATTTGTCCAATAATCATCTCCATCCATAGCGGCAATATATTGACCTTGGCAAACTGCTAAAGTTGCTAAAGTATTATTTTTGCCATAACCTCCTAAGTTTTTAGGATGAAGCAGAGGTTTTATTACATCGGGAAATTTTACTTGATATTCTTGAATAATTTGTGGCGTTGAATCAGGTGAAGCGTCATCACCAACAATTACTTCATATTGAAAATTAACTTCTTGGCAAAGAATGCTATCAAGGGTCTGGCGAATAAATTTTTCGTGATTGTATGTATGGACAATAACACTTACTGTAATCATATTGAGGTATTAATAATCGCCTAATGAGCAATTCTCAGAGGGATTTTACAAATTCTTTTGTGCAAAAATAACTAATTTATCAATGGTTTCATCCCAAATATTCCAATTATGAGGTTGGTTGGGATAAAAATTATATTCACTTTTTACCCTACCTGATAATAAAGTTTGTCGGCAAAAATCTGATTGCTCTGCTGGAACGGTTTCATCTTTTCCACCAAAAAATACAATAGTTGGAGGGCTTGCAAAATTAAACTTAAATGCTGGACTATTATCATAATATTCATCAGGGGAGTCTGAAAAGGGTTTTCCGATAAATTTTTGAATATCTGTTCCAATAGGTCCATTTCGCATAGAAGTTGAAGCTAAATTCACAGGGGGAACAATCGCACCCACACCTTTGGCCAGCCTGTCTCCTGAAGAACTATTAGAGTAAAGTAGCGCTAAATGGCCTCCAGAACTTATACCAATGAGGTAAAAATTGTCAGATGAAATTCCTAAATCATAAGAATCAGTTTTCAATTTCTTTAAAAGAGTATTAATATCCTCCAGTTGTTGCTTGTATGTTACCCCCAGAAATGAGGTAAGGCGATAGTTGGCATTTACAATAGCACAATTTACTCTTTTACTCACAAATCCTCTCACAATTGAGTTTATGGCACTTTTGTCACCAATTCTCCATGCTCCAGGGTGTAGTAAAACAATGACTGGATTGCGTGTGTTGCGGGTGGAGGGAAGATATAAGTCGTATTTTTGGAGAACATCTTTTCCGTAAGTAATGTCAAACTTTTCTTCATAAATCAGTTCTCCACCCGACAAGGCACCTGCCGGACCAGATGAAGTGCTTGGGACGATGAGGTCTAAATCGCTTTTACAAGAGGAAAATGAAAATATTAATACAAGAAAGGATAAATATTTCATGCTTAAATATTGGTTGTTAGTAAGGGAGTTTCAACTTTAAATTAAACGAAATTGTGTATCGTGAATTGCGTAAACTGCTTTATTGAGCAATATATACTAAATATTCAATATTCGTACCAAAGTATATTATTCATTCAAAAAGAAGACCTACAATCAATTGCAGGTCTTCTTTTTGAATATATATAGTAAATTAAATTTCAATTAAATACATAAGCTAATTGATTTTGTTGAGGGAAATTTGGAGTAACTAACTCCTCTTCTGGTTTATAGATATAGGGCATCGGGAAACCTCTTTCTTGGAAGGTAGGTTCAGCAATGTTGTTATACCTTAATTGGATTGACCAACGAATATTATTGGTTATGTTATTTCCTGAACGGTGAATCAAGAAAGCTGAGAATATTAATAAATCTCCTATTTCAAATTCAGTCTGCACATATTTATCATCAGGTATTTCCTCTTGAATACTACCTAAATATCCAGAAGTATCAGCTTTCATTAACCCGTCTTTATGGCTGGCTGGGATAATTTGAAGCGAACCCAAATCTTCTCCGCAATCTACTAAGGGAAACCAGAGAACAACACTATCTAATGAACCTTGACCTGTACGCCAATCTTGATGAGCTCCCAATTTCCAATGACTACCCCCTTTTGAAAGGAAGCGGCTATTAAATTGCATGGCTGGACGAACAGCAATTGTAGGAAATTCATATCCCAATTCTTTCAAAAGAGATAAAATCTTTTCGTCGGTGCCTAATCGATGCATTGAAATTAAATGCTGAGTTTGTTTTCCAGTATTAACAAATGCTGTAAAATCTTTCTCGAAAAAATCAAACATTGCTTGTTCAAATTCATTTCGATTATTGATATCAACTTCTTTACCAAGGATTCTTTTTATCTGAACGGCAAATAATTGTCGAGCATCTTGATAGATTTTCTGCAAAATTTCTTTATCAAAGAAATTTTTAATAATCAGGAATCCATCTTTATTAAATTGAGATTTTGAATAATTCATTGTCATAGTATTGATGTTTTAATTGTCCACAAATTTAATCAACAACGAAAACAAAATTAATGATTAAAATCAGACAAATAACTTATTTAGCCCATTGTGCATATGCAAATCCTGATGCACCAAATCCATTTCCATTATGCAACAAAAATTTATCGCCATTATGTTCATAGTAATGAGCATAATTAATCATTTCATAATCAAAATCACCCATATTTTCAGATTTTGCAATGCCTACTAAATCGTCCTTGCGTTCCCAAGCAATACCGTCCTTCGATTCTGCATAGCCCATTCTATAACTTTGGTTACGATTTGTACGATAATCTAAAGCATTACGATAAGAATAGTACATTTTGTAAATATCACCATCTTTAAAAACGCTGGGACGTCCTACTGCATTCAAAAAGTCATCAAAAGGTAATGCCACATCGCCAGTTGGAGTCCAATGAATTCCATCCTTTGATTCTGCATAACGACAATCATAAAAAGGTTCGGGGTAGCCGTGAATATACTCACATTTCTGACCAGAAATATACCACATTCTCCAAATTCCGTTATCAAACATTACTGAAGGTTGGGCAGCCCAAATTGGGTTATGAATTGACCTGTCCATAATGGGCCCTTTGAACATCTTGGCAAACGAAAGACCACCATCTGAGCTAACCGAAAGACCCATTGATAGACGATAGGAATTGTGCGTTCTGTTCCAACCTGTGTAATATAGCCAAATATCACCATTGGGCATATCTACAAACCAAGCAGGCATAGCTCCAGTTTCGTCATATTCACCTGGTCCACCCAGTTCTAAAACTGGCTTATCATGAATGTACAAAATCTTGCTTGGATCAGCATAATCAACATCAATAAAGGTAGGGCGAGATTGTCCTTGTACGTCTCTTGATGAAAAATATACTCGTAAAAAATCTTTATGTTTGTAAGCAAACGGAACTTGAGCGTGCGAAATGCTATGAGCCAATGAACCGTCTGGTTTATATATTACACCTTTTTTAATCCACATATTTTCTAAATGACAGTTAATAATAAATAATTAATAGTTGAAAGAATTTACGTACAATGAATTAATTTTTGTCTAAAAACTATTCATTATTCCTATTATTTATTAACTTTTTTTCTCTGCTCTTAGTCTCCAATTATCTTCAAAATCTTTACCTGGAATTTGAAGATTTACATTTACCTCGGGCAATTTATCAGTTTTGTTATATCCCATTACATAATATCCAAAACCGAAAATCCAATGTAATTCAAAATTTTCAATATTTTTGGGTAAATCTTCAAAAGGAACTTCATCGGCAAACATTGGATTTGCCTTCATCAAAGTTTGATAAGTTGGGTCATTTCTTAGCCATGGAGCTACACTTTCATCGCCCACAACTATTCTTGCCCCTGTTTTTGCTACTCTATTAAACTCTAAAAATGCCTCTTTCCTTTCAGCAAAAGTGTTGATACCACCAAAATGAAAAACTGCATCAAAAGTATCATCTTCAAAAGGTAAATACGTTCCGTTTGCAATAAAATAATTGACCGTAACGCTATCAGGCTGAAGACGTTGCTTTGCTAATTGAAGCATTTTAGGAGATAAATCAGACAAAAAAGCCTCACCATTAGGAGCAATTGCTCTAATAATTAACTCAGAATCTTTACCCGTTCCAGCACCCACCTCCAATACTTTCATACCAGGTTTGAGGTGCAATAATGAACACATTTTTTCCCGGTTTTCTTTTTCATCAGAATTCAATGATTCAAAAACCCATGTAACACCCCGATCATAGCGCTGGTAGGCATCATTGTATGCCATCTGCTCCTTACGGTCTTGCTCAAAAAGTTCTTTAGGAAAAGTTAAATCCACGATATCGTTCACCTCATAACTCAAAGGTTCTTGAAGTGAGATATTGTTTAAAGTTTTGCCATCTGCCGACAATTCTAATTCAGTTTTTGTCTTCGGACAAATGTAATTTTTCTCGTAATTATTCATCTTTATAAATTAATATCTTTGCTCGAAACCTTTGCTTTTTCCGCTGGATTGCCTTTGTAAATACTCCACTCCTCCGATTTTTTACCTGTAAAATTTGTTCCCATAGCTATGAGTGTACCTTCTGCTAAAGTTACTCCATCTCGTATAGTAGCATTTACGCCAATAAAACAATAAGGTTCTACCGTACACCTTCCAGACAAGACAATGTGCGAGGTAAAATAAACGTGGTCTTTAATAATGCTGTGATGACCGATATGATTACCACTCCAAAGTACTACATCATTACCTATGGTTACGAATGGTTGAATGGTATTGTCTTCTAAAATGAAGCAATTTTCTCCAATTTTATCAGTCAAAACGGTTGCTTTTGAACTTATATAGGAAATAAATTCATACCCTTTATCTTTAGCTTCTTGATAAACTTTAGCTCGAACCATATTCATTTTTCGTTCCGAAAGTGGAGCGAAAAATTTGTATTCGTTTGGTGGAAAAAGGGTTGTAACTTCTTCAAAAGGTACCACTTGAATCCCACAAAAAGTAGGTTCATTAATATATTCTTGATTAACCGTGAATGCCACTATCTCATGTTCTGAATCATTTGTGAGATAATAATGCGCTAATTCAGCTACTAATTCTGTTCCAAAAACTACTACTTTTGCCATCGTTAAATCAATTCGTAATTATCTAAAAAATTATTTATTTCTTCTTTTGAATTAAACATCAAAACATCAATGATGGAAAGCCAAGGGACAAACTCATGCTTGAATTGTTTATATTCGATTGGTAATGATTTGATGAAATTCATTGCCAGTAGAGTATAAACAATTTAAGAATGATTTTGTACCATGGCTTTCTATCATTGATGTTTTGATGTTTAATTCGAAAGAAGAAATAAATAAGTTTTTAGACAATTACGAATTGATTTAACGATGG
>JANPIG010000878.1:0-2740 GCA_031424875.1 Cytophagales bacterium | reverse complement strand
TATTTTAAACCCAAAGCAATGTTTATATCTTACTGTTTGGAGGATTTGAGCAAAGTAACTTGCGCAAAATATTAAATCGCTATAATGTAGGCTTAGGCATTGGATTAAAGATTTTTGGTGGAAAAAATAACTCTAAATCACGCTTTAAACTTAGCTTAACCAATGCTTTATTAAGAGAAACAACTGATTTTGAGAGTAAACAAGATCGAGATATTTTCAGAAATTCTACTCGTTTGAAATTAATCTATGAAATAATTCCCCCTATATTACACCTACAAAGTGTGGCTTTTTTACAGCCATTTTTAAATGATAATTATTATCGTTGGAATTCTTTTTCAAGTTTAACTTATAAAGTAGAGAAACATTTTGCTTTTTTATTTTCTTTTGAAAATACCTACGAAAATTTCAATGTAGTGGGTATCCAAAATGCTCAACCGAACGCCACAGTAGGATTAACGTACAGCGGTTCAAATTAATATCTTTAGGTAAATTTTAAGTATTAAAAATTTGGATATTACTTAAGTTTCAGTTATTTTTGAAAATACAATTATCAAATGCACACCATTTTTTGATGAAAGCCACAAATCTGCCCGCCAGAGGATTATAAGGCATAATTCCAATCCCAAAAATTTCTTTACTCGTGTATGCAATTTTGGCACGAAAAATGAATATAATATTTTGGGGAATTCCCTTACTTAATAATCCATAAAAATTATGAAACAATTATGTTTAGCAATCAGTTTGCTGGCATATTCGGGCTGTGCCAATGCCTTTTCCATTCAATTAGCTACTATTGATGCTAAAAATGAGTCTGATAGAATTTTTAAGTTCAATCAGGAAGTATCTTCCCCAAAACTCGAAAAAACTAAAGAACAAGACGATTTACCAAAACTCAAAGTTGAGTCTCCAAAAAATGTGTCTGATCCGACCAAAAACGCCAATGCTGTAACTTGCTTCAATAACAAATCCGGCGTGGGCCTTATGCAAAGCAAGGATTTAGAAGGACGTGATATCTTGGCTTTCCCTTTAGATAGACTTCGTAACAATGTCCGTTACGGTTTTGTAGAAAACTATAAGCAAGGATTTTCACGCATCAAGAAAGATGGCGTTTGGGGTTATCTGAACCTCTGTGGAGACGAAGCTATTGCTTGCCAATATGAAAAAGCAGAGCCTTATAATGATGGGAAAGCCTTAGTAAAACGTCAGAATTGGCTTTTTATCAATACTGCCGGCAATGAAAGCGAAGAATTTCAGAATATTATTGATGCCAAAGCTCTTTCAAAAGGATTGAGTTTGGTAAAATTCAAAAGCAATCAAATGGCTTTGATAGATAATAATTATGATAAAACCTTGAAGCCTGTTTCAGCACTTTATGATGATATTATTGTGTTGAATGACAATACTTTGGCTGTAAAGGTAAATACAAAATGGGGTATTTTTAAATTAGGTGAAGGAGCTATTGCCGAAGCAAATTATGACTTAATTGAACCCTCTGGAAGAGATAATCTCTTTAAAATTTACTTGAATAAAAAAGTAGGTTTGGTCAACTCCAATGGAGAAATCCTTTGGAAGCCTGAATTTAATGTTGTTACGGATGTTGACGCTTTTGGATTCGTTAAAGGTATCAGTGAAACTAAGCAACAATTAATCAATATAAACGATTTTAGAGTTAGTAAAATTTATAAGCAAATCAGTGATTTTGACGGTCGTGGAATTGGTATTATCAGAGGCGACAATGAACTGTTTGGCTTAATTGATAAAGATTTGAAAACGGTTTTAGAACCTCAATTCAATACTATGGGAGCCATTGGTGAGTTTGATTTAGTGCCTGTAAGCAAAGAAGTAGCCGGTAAAGGAATTAAATACGGCTTTATAAATCTGAAAGGTGTTGAAATTATTCCTTTAGAATATGAATCTGTAGGAAAAATTAATAAGAAAGGTCTTTTAGTAGTTAAAGAAGCTGTTAATTGTAACTTAGATGAGAAAGGGAAACGAATTAGCCCATGCAAAGCGGATAAGGTAATAGATGTAAATGGCAGTACCGTTATTTTGCCTATTACCAAATATCCAGATGCTGGAAAAATTAATTATACCGTAACCGACTCAATGGTTCATAATTGTATTGTAGTACGTGCTTACAAGAACGAAGACAAAAACAAAGGAGCCAAATTTATGTTGGTTCGTGGAGAAGATTTTAAAGTAATTACACCCGAACCTTTTGATTTTGTTCAAGCTGTGAGCAAACATCAGTTCTTCATTGTTCGACAAAATGGACTTTGGGGAACTCTTGACACAACTGGCAAATACTTATCCAGATGCCAATTTAAGGCTATTTTACCACCTTCGGAAGAATATTATTTAGTGCAGCATGAAAGCGGGAAATACGGCTATCTTGACCCACGTGGTAAAGTACAAGTTACACCCGACTATGAAACACTTGAACACTTCAAAAATGGTTTGGCAGTGGCTTCAAAAGGTGAAAATAAAGTAGGACTTATCAATAAATTTAACGCAAAAATTCTTCCATTTACTTTTAAAGAGGTCAAATTTTCTGATGTTACCAAAGAGTACATCGTTACAGATAGTAATAATAGCCGCTTTACATTGAATCAGCAGGGTGAATGTACACAAAATTGTAAGGATTTAGAAGCAATTAGGTTAAAAGCAAATAGTGTACAAAAGTAGTTTAGGTGTTCTTAGATATTCTTCATAGTTTTTTATTTTTCGGTAATTAAGAAGC
>JANPIG010000877.1:0-3812 GCA_031424875.1 Cytophagales bacterium | reverse complement strand
AAAAGCATTTAAAATGCTTTTGGAAATTCTTTTTTTTGCCAATATGCACAAGCTATATCGTCCAAAATCTGTACTTTAGTAAAGTTATTATCAGTAGTTTTTAATGAACTTTGAAAATTCTCTAAGGCTTTATCATAGTTTTTCTGATTATAATAAATCATTCCCATCGATAGAAAAGCAATTGAATAATTTACATCTTCCATTGGCACGTAAAACTGCTGAGATTTCTGATAGAAATTGATAGCTTTCTCATTATTTTGCTTCATTTTATGATATTTCGCATACCAAAAATAACTGTAACCTAATGATTTACTCGGTTTATTACCTATCAAAACTAAGGCTTTATCTAAATTTTCTTTGCCCTTTTCCAATTCTCCTGTTTCTATATACGCTTTTGCTTTCTCAATAAAACAAAGTTCTAAATTCTCATGATTAACCATTTTTTTAGACTCATTAATGCCAATATTTGCTTGAACTATCGCTTTTTCATAATCGCCCTTTTTTACCAAAATTGTGGCTTTAAGAGCGTATAAACGAAATAAATACTGTTGATTTAATAAGTTTTTCTTGGCTATCGCAATCCCTAAATCATATGTTTTCAACGCTTCTTCGACATTGCCCAATTTGTCAAAATAATTACCTAATTTATAGTAATTTCTCTCTAAAAATACTTCATCAACAATTGTTGTACCCAATTTGCGGATGCTTATTGCTTCTTTAATATTCAATAGGGCATTATGGTAATCCTTTTGGTTTTCATAATTATCGGCAATACTTTCCAAAATCCGAGCGAAAGTAGAATCTTGATAATGACATTGCAAGCAAATTTGCTTTAGGATTAATAAGTTTTTTTGAGAGTGCTTTGTCTTAATGCTTTGCTGATAGCGTAGCTGTATCTCCGCCTGATTTGGACAATTGGCGAAGGTGGAATAATGAAAGGAGAGAATGGTAAAAAAAAGGAGAATTATTTTAGACATAGTCTTAAATTGAGATAATTATCAGATAACTCTCTCAATTTAAGACTTTTAATAAGACAAATGAAATTTTCTATTTCCTAAATTTTTTAATGGGACCCGTCCCTGGAAACGTACTTACAAAATCAACTTTCGTAAATGTAGGATGCGACTGCATATATTTTGCTAATGCTGCCGTTATGAAGGGAGCTGCATACGATGTGCCAGCCGCCTTTACAACGGGTAAAGTGCCATTTGGAATTTCAAGTTCACAGTTTGAGTTAGTTTCATAACTCAAATCTATCTTCTTTTCAGAACTTGAAGTGTTTTCGCAAACTATGGAATCATGCTTGCTGGTTACACTAAAAATATTATTCCCAAAATCAGCATGATTAGCATAACACGCTGGATACCAAGATATTGTATCAATGTCAACCTCGTCATTTCCTGCCGAACAAACTAACATCGTATTAGTAGCTTTGGCTTTTTGCATAATTAATTCAAACAAAGTTGAGTTTTTTGCAACTCCCCAGCTTACATTTACTAAGTTAATTTTATTTTTCGTGCAATATAAAATAGCACATAAATTATCGAAAAGATTACCCACTAATTGATCATCAAACGTTTTCAAACCCACTAATTTTACGGCTCTTGCTTCCGTATTTTGAGCAATAATTTTAGAGATATACGTTCCGTGTGTGATATAACCATCATCTTTTACATCAGAAGTATGCGTTAAAAAATTATAATCAATCGTAGAATCTGGAACTTGGTTAATGGGCAATTCATAATTAATTCCTGTATCAACAATTCCTACTAAAAAAGTTTTATAATTTCCACCCCCTGTTTGTGGTTCTTTGGTAGATTGTTTCATAAAATTGGTTTTTAATGATTCTAAACCATTCAAATCAAGTGGTTTATTTTCTGGTCTGGTGGCAGCGGCGCCATCACCAGGGTTTAGAGTTGCTTGGATTAGATGTAAATCTGAACCTGAAATCATCAATAAATCATTATCACAATCACAAATTTTGCTTTTATCAATTGTTACATTTACCGCCTCCGCTACTTTGAAAACATCCAGAAATCTACTAAATATATTTTTAGTAGATTTTTCTTGGTTTGTCGTACTCAGTCTTTCTTTATTATTATTAGGTAAATTAATATCTTCTAAATTCTTTTTACCAGTAATAATTTTCCATTTCCAATAGCTCTCCAACTCTTTCTCCACGGAACTTATAGCAATGGTTTGGCGGTCTTTTTCATCACTTTTATTATCAACAAAGATGATTCGGCGGTCTCTTAATACATAACCTACATCTTTTAAATATACATAAGGGTATTTTTGAGGAAATTTCCTGATAACAGAATCAAGATGAGAATTGTTGGGAGCTTCGCCAACTTCACCATAAGATTGTGGTTTTGTTCCCAAGAAAAAATAAAAGAAAAGAGCAAAAATTACTAAGAGAATGAGCGAAATAATCAGTGGACGATGTTTCATAATGTTTGAATTAAAAGGGTTTGAAATGATAAAACTGCTTTACGATTTTGTCGTAAAAATATTAGGATTGGAAACATTGAAGATTTAAAAGAATGAAGATACTATTTTAAATAGTTCATTATGAGGGCTTTATAGAATAATTATTAAACGGTAAGATAGCATCATATTTTGTTTTTTCGACAAATACACCCTACCAAATGGTCATTCACCATACCCGTTGCTTGCATAAAAGCGTAACAGATGGTAGTGCCAATAAATTTAAAACCACGTTTTTTAAGGGCTTTGCTCATGGCATTAGAAATATCAGTGCTGGCAGGTACTTCCTGATGCGTAGTCCATTGATTTACAATGGTTTGTCCGTTCACAAATGACCAAATATAAGTATCAAAATTCCCAAATTCTGCCTGAATTTCAAGAAATAATCTCGCATTTGTGATGGCACTCTGAATTTTCAAACGATTACGGATAATGCCCGGATTTTGCATCAATTCTGCTATTTTTCCCGAATCATACTTTGCGATTTTTCTTGCCTTAAAATTATCAAAAGCTTTCCTGAAATTGTCTCTTTTTCGTAATACAGTAATCCAACTCAAACCCGCCTGAAAACCCTCTAAGATAAGAAATTCAAATAATTTATCATCGTTATGTAAGGGACAACCCCACTCGTAATCGTGATAATGTATATATGTCAGGTCATTGGTATTAGCCCAATGGCAACGAGATATTACTAACATTTGATTTGCCATATTTTTAAAGTATTAATATTCAATTAGTTAATAAGTTATTATAAGAAGTAATAATTATTTACTGATTTAATGGTATATCTTACAGTAGAATTTATAAAATATTGTCTTTCTATTATCAACTCTCAGATACATAGACTTATCAAAAATTGGTAGGGGATAAAGGTTTTAATTTACATATTTTAAGTCACTTTATGCTTACTCTACCATTTTGCTTCCTATTAAATTTGTATAAATTTTCAAACATAAATTTATATTATTATTATTACTCAATCACCCTTTTACGAGATAAATTAACTAACCACAAGAAATGAGTCAATTCTCCACGTCCAGATATCATCAGATTTTATGCATTTCTTCCTCATTTCATAAGCTCTTTTAGTATTTAATTTTAGTATAAGTTTTCGTCAAAACTTTTAAAACATTCATAATCTCAAGAAATATTATTTCTTGAGATTATGAATGTTTGTAGAATTTATTGTACTAAAATAAGAAAATATAATATATGTATTATAATATATTTTTTATTTCAATAAATGTAATATATAACAGTAGATAACAGTTAAATTGCATCGGATTGTAGTAAATCAATATTTTTTAATGTTTTACTAAGAATAC
>JANPIG010000876.1:0-7753 GCA_031424875.1 Cytophagales bacterium | reverse complement strand
CAAAGAATTTGATGCTAATACAGCCTATTTTAAAGTTAATTCTTTTGATGAATTACCTGTATTACGGTTTCAGAGTGTTGTAGAAAAGATTAAAAATAAAAATATTATTTTGGATTTAAGAGGAAATGGTGGTGGAGATGTAATTTATTTAGACGACTTCCTTACGTTTTTCATTCAAGATAAGACCATCACGATGGTAGTTGCTACTGATAGAGAGGAGAAACGAATAGATTCATTGCGCATTAAAAATCTAAATCCACAAAGAATGAGTATTGCCTCTCAAATAGCCATATTATTTGATGCCAAGACAGCTTGCTCCTCTGAAATATTCATTAACACACTAAAAAGATATAATAAAAATGTAACTACCATAGGTACTGACAATACATCTGGCACCTTAGCAAATGCTTTTAATATTGTGTTGCCTACCAAGGATTATTCACTCACGGTAAATGCACCAGAGGTATTTAAATACACTTTTGGCTACCCTTTAGAAGATGTAGGAATTAGTCCAGACATTAATGTGAAGCTTAATTCTGTGTATGATTTAAAACCCTATAATGACAAAGTGCTACAAACAGCCATGCAGTTTTTGGGTAAATCTACTACTTCCCAAAACTCCAAGATTATGCCTTATCAGAATAAGTAACTTTAAGAAACATGAAAAAGCAAAAATTAACAAAACCTAAAAAGCGAGTTATCAGCGTTTTAAAGCCACTTTGTGGTTCATTTAATATTACTGGTAGTCCTTGTACAATGTTTAACGGTGCCAAAGGAGAAGATGACATTTTATTCTGATGAAGGGGGCAATGATTTTCACATTTGAAAATTCAAGAATGTTTCAAAACTGTTCATACTTCGAGCTTCCGGAAGAATTGTACATCGAAAATTGAAATTGGTTGAGTAACGGACTTTTATTTTATATTAATCTTTTTTTAACTTTTAATTTTTCAACTATGAAAAAGAAACAATTAGTAAAGTCTGAAAAGTCTGCAGAAAATGTAACGAAACCACTGTGTGGTTCTTATGGTGGCTCAAGTTGTACTGGTAACGGTGGGACAGGGACAGAATCAGACATTTTATTTTAATCAATTTTTAACCTTTTAATTTTTCTAACATGAAAAAGAAACAATTAATAAAATCGGAAAAGCCTACGGACAATGTAGCAAAACCATTATGTGGTTCGTTTGGTGGTTCAAGTTGTACTGGCAATTTCGGTACAGGCGAAGAAACAGATATCTTATTGTAAACTTAAAATTAACATGAAAAAGAAGCAATTAGTAAAATCGGAAAAGCCTGCGGACAATGTAGCGAAACCCTTATGCGGTTCGTATAAAGGTTCAAGCTGTACGGGTAACTTTGGTACAGGTGAAGAAACAGATATCTTATTGTAAACTTAAATTAACATTAACATGAAAAAGAAACAATTAGTAAAATCCGAAAAACCAGCGGATAACGTAGCGAAGCCATTGTGTGGTTCGTATAAAGGTTCAAGCTGTACAATCAATGGGGGTACTGATGCCGAAAGCGACATCTTATTGTAATCTCTGAAGATATTATTGACGGGGTAGAGTAGTCTAACGAATAATTATTAAAATTTTGTAAAACTACATTACTCCGTCCATAATCAACAATACTGATTGTAACCTTTTGCAACTTATAGATTATATTCTAAACGAAAACTATTAAACTATTTTAAAGATGGAATTTTATAAATTTAATCGGTATAACGAATTAATTCCGATACCAGAGGATAATTGTTTCTTGGTATTTAATGTGCCAAATACTTCTTTAGATGTAATCGAAGAATCAGAAGGATTGTTATTAGCAGAGTTGGCTTCATTACAAAAGTTTAGCTATCAAGAATTTGATAATAAAGAAACTATCAACGAATTTATTGAGAAGGGGTATGTGATTTCAGCAAATATCTCAGAAATAGCAGAAGCAGAAAAAGCATATTTGGGAGATAGTAAGAAAGGAACCTCTATTATAATCACCGTAACCACTACCACAATTTGCAATATGGATTGTCCTTATTGTTTTGAGGTTCATAAGCCAAGTGTAGTGTTAAAGAATGCTGCCTTACTTCAAAATATAAAGAATTATGTTACTCAGATGATTAATATGTCGCCAAGAAAATTTGATAGCTTAGATTTGACTTGGTACGGTGGTGAACCTCTAATAAATATAAAAGCAATACAAGAATTAACACCTTTACTTTTGGAAATTGCTCAGGAAAATAATCTGGCCTACCAGGCAGGTATCATTACAAATGGGATTTACTTGACACAAGAAAATCTAAAGATTCTGACCGAAGATTGTTTTGTTCTTACCTATCAAGTTACAGTAGATGGAGCCGAAGAAACACACAATAGAAATCGTCCATTGAAGGGAAAAAATCAAGAAAATTATACCAAAATTATGAGACATCTGTCAGGTTTGCCTGAAAGTAGTTTCTTGATTTTGAGAGTAAACGTAGATAGAGAAGTAGCAGAGGGAATTGATGAGTTATTAGATGATTTGGAAAACTATCAAATTTGGCCTCAACGAATGAAAAAAATGCAAATTGACCTTAGACCCGTCATTGCCTATGAAGGCGCCAACGTAGATGTGAATGATGAGAAATATTTTGACCATCGAGATTTCTTTGATTTTAAGCAATCATTCCGAAAGAAAAAAATTGAGAGATACAATCAATATCAAGCAAAAATTAATGGTAAAATTGGAAAATTGTCTTGGGAATTTCCGACAAAACAGAATGATTGTGGTTCTTGGGGAGATGAAGCGGGTTTGGTGATAGATCCCAGAGGAAATATTCATAAATGTTGGGAAACCGTCCACCTCAAAGAAGAGTCCGTTGTGTTTGCCGAAGATTTAGAGAAAGGATTCAACTTAGAACCTTACGACTATTATAATAATTTCAATAGGTATAATGTGAAAACGGCTTGTAGGATGTGTAAATATATTTCGGTCTGCGACCAAATATCTTGTCAGAAACAAGCTTTGCAAAATGTAAAACCAGCTTGTACAATTTGGAAATTTAGAACCAAAGATTTTATTAAAGACCAATATCTTACCTACCTACAAACGCCCGAGCTAATAGCCGAGCCAAGCTAATAAGAACATGGATACACAACTTGATGAAATTTTATCAGCTATCAACCAAGAAAGATTATTTGTAGATACTCACAAACAGATTGAGCCATTTCATATATACTTCAAATTGAAGGATTTTTATAAGGACAGGTTAACTGCAGCGGACAGTTTGAAAATGTATGCTCATCATCTTAAATTAGAAAAATGTATGTCCTTGATGCGGCAAAGAAATACAGGAGGGGCATTATCAATGTTGGCAGAAGTAGAAAGATTGGATAGAAATTTTCCAGAATATGTCCAAAAAGGTATGGACTCGCTATACTTAGCCATGAGTTCATATCAGGACTATATCCTTGATAATAATGTGGATGAAGCAATCAGGAAATTGAAATTATCAATCAGAAATGGTATTCTCCAGAGTAGAGATTTCCCTTATTTCTGTATATCAATTCCTACACAATGGATTAATGTATTGCGAGTTTTGACTCGCTTAAGATTAAAAGACGAGATAGTCAAAGAATGTGTCGAGTTGCTAAATTTTACCTTATTTGGTATTCATGATGATGCTGAAATAGGATTAATTTATAATAATGTCGGAGAGGCAGAACATGGTTTAGTGATTTCGGATGTCTTTGATAATGTAATTTATAATTTGGAGCGAAGTTTTGAATATAAAGGCATGGAAGAAGTTTTGGCAATAATTATTGATAAGGTTGTGGGTGAACATATTAATTCAAAAAGTAACCACGATAGTATAATTGAGGTATTGACTGTTCTGAATGACTTTTATAAGAAAAATTACGATGCTTTTATCAATAAATTATATTTCCAAAGGGGTAGTTTAGTCGATATTCCTTCGTCGCTAAAGAGGATAGTTATCAATAATTGTCAAAAATGTATAGCATTATCAACCACTAATGTTTACTCAGAAGAAGACATTTTTGTATAAAATCAAAGGTGATTTTAGAACCGAAAAAACAATGAGAATTGCAATAATAGATACTGGCGTTGAGACTAAACATGACGCATTGAAAAATTGCCAATCCATAGAGGGTTTGACGGTAATAGAACATGAAGATAATTTTTTTGAGGTAGTTAAAGATACTTTTGAAGATGAAGTAGGACACGGAACCTCTGTTTTAGGAATTATCTGTCAGCATACAAATAAGATAATTCCTTTTGTAGTCAAACTGAAGGGAATAAATGAAAAATTTTCAGAAGAACTTCTTTGTGAAGGACTCGTTGAGGTATTGAAAATAGATACCATAAAAATTATAAATATCAGCATGGGGGTTATTACAGATGCGCCTTCTGAAAGACTTACTACTCTTTGTTTAGAGGCATATAATAGAAATATATTTATCGTTGCCTCTGGCTATAGCAA
Organism: Cytophagales bacterium; assembly: GCA_031424875.1. GTDB lineage: Bacteria > Bacteroidota > Bacteroidia > Cytophagales > Spirosomataceae > Arcicella. The sequence continues at coordinate 3,273 of JANPIG010000876.1, read as the reverse complement.
TACTGCAAAGCCTTGCTATCCAGCTTATTATGAAAATGTTTTTGGGGTAGGAAAGGGGTATTTTATGAGTGACAAATTTTATCAATATATTCCAAATAATAAAACTAATGTATTGGCAAAGGGTACTCATCAAAAGATAGCATCCTTAAATAATACCTATACTTTTTCCAATGGTACCAGTTTTGCAACTGCTCATTTTACGGGTATTTTATACAATATGCTTTTAAATAGTGAGGATAATGACCGGGGTGAAGTAATACATAAAATAAAAAGACATTCTACAAAACCCATTATTGAAGTACCTCTCAACTACACTAAAACAGAGGAAATACTGAGTTATGAAGTAACAAATGGACAACAATTTTCATTCTACTCATCAGTAGATAATGATGTTGAAAAAGTAGCATTATTTCCAATTAATTGTTCGGATTTAAAGCAAATTATACTGAATAAATCAATTTTTGATAAGAAGATTGTATTAGGAATTGATTTCCCAGGGTGTATTGATAATATTGAGAATGATGAAATACCCATTATTAAACGAGTACCAACTCAAAGCGATTTAGCTCAGTTTGATAGTGTGGTAGTAAGTAATATCACAGACGAATACGGGATTGATGATTTTAAATTGGAAATGTTAAGGAGCTTTGTTACATCCAATAAAAATATCATTACTTGGAATTACCCTATTTATAGCATTATTCAGCAAATAATAAGCAATGAATTTCATCAATATAGTGGCAAACTATACTATCCCTATTATTCAGAAAATTTTATGAAAGAAAGCTATTTGAATCTTTCATTGCCACCCAGCGAAAATATACCATCATTGCCAATTATTAAAATGGAAGAACATATTGAGAGTTTTGTATATCAATATGTTTTAAGTAATGCTTTGGAAAAACGTGGATATAATGTATCAAACATTGCTATTGACCCACACGGTATTCTATACGAAAATATTGATATTATATTTCCATTTAGTACTAATAGAATGGTGGATTTAGAATGGGAAAAATGGGGGATATTTCTAAGGTTAGCAAAGCGATTAATAGCTTACCGAAAACAACCTGATATTTTTATTTCAGGAGTAGGCAATTTATTGCAAAATGAGAATATTCAACAATATCATACAGATGAAAATGACCTTTTGAGAAACACAATATTTTTGAAAGGAATCAAGCCAGATGCGTATATAGGAGTTATTGATTCGAATAATATCAATGCCATCGAGAAGACCTATACTTATCTTGATAGTGTATTGGGAATAGAACCGCTCTTTTTTATTACTCAAAATACGGTCGATTCTGGAAACAGAACATTAAAATTAGCTCATAAAAAAAGAGTGAAAGTTGTTAATATCAATGATTCAAAAAAAATTGTAAAAATGATTGAAAATAGATTTTCTAATTAAACTATCATAAACGGTATGAAAAATTTTTTAAACGGTTGTAGAACAATCTCTGTAGATACACAGACAGTCATTGAAAAAAACTTTTTTGATGAAAACTATGCTTTCAGACACATCCCCGCTTTATTCCAGAATGGATTTAAGCATTGGTTTGCCACTGCTAATGGAGAATTAGTATCTGTCCAAAAGCCCTCTTATTTAGAATGTTGGTATGAACAATACGCTGTTGATAACTCGCCTGAAATGCAGTTAATTAAAGTACACTTGGCAAATGATATTACACAATTCAGAAAAAATATCTGGGATTTAAGCTCATGGCATTACCTATCTGAAGGGGAAATAACGTGGTTGATTTTCCCGCCCGCTGTCATAGAATATTTACAATTAAATACCATACTTCCTGAAGCCTCAGCTGAGGAGGGGCTAATTATTAATATTGAAGAGATTGCTCTAAAATATAATATAAAGCCCTTGAAAATTACTCAGTTAAAGGGGGAGTTATTATTCATACCTCCTATGTATGGATACTCGCAAGAGAGAAGCCAAAACGCCAATTTATTTTCCAAAACAATTTTAACAGAATATAACCATGACAACTTATACGCTTATTTCAGAAAGACAGAGTACAAGCCTCAAATCAAACAAATTATTCTTGACGGATTCAGCAACACAAAACATTTATCAGTCTATGAAACTCCAACACAAAGATTGTCTAACCAAGCTGCTGCTTAGTGTTAGCCTATTGTTATGCTTGTGGACAAGTCTAACAACAAATTCAAACGCTCAGACTCCAACGGTTGTATTGAAAGGAGTTTTAATGGATGCAGTTACTAAAAAACCTGTTGAATTTGCAACGGTTACTTTGATGACCGTTAAAGACAGTGCTTTGGTGAAGGGTAGCCTAACGGATACTTCTGGTTTTTTTAGTTTTTCAAATGTTTCAGTGGGAAGTTATCTGCTGGTCAGTTCATCGGTAGAATACGCAAAAACCAAAAAACAGGTTGAGATAATGGGCAATGAACCAGTCATGGATTTAGGAACTATAGCACTAAATCAGGAAACAAAATTATTAAATGAAGTGGTAGTGTCTTCACAAAGGCTTGCTTTTCAACCTACGGCAGAAGGCGTTACCATAAATTTAAATAATACCTTATTCAAAACAAGTAATAATATTGTGGATGTATTAAAGAAATCGCCCAGTATTCAGGTTACTGACGATGGAGGTTTGTTGATGCGAAATGCCGTCACTCCGAAGGTATTAATCAACGGTAGGGATATTCCAATGAGTAAAGATGAATTGAAAAATTACTTAAATACGCTAAAACCCGATGAAGTTGAAAATATTGAAGTAATCACAAATCCATCGGCAAGGTATGATGCTGAATATAAAGGAGTTGTAAATATTAGACTCAAAAGAGATAAAGAGTTAGGACTAACGGGCAATGTTTCTTCCAATTTTCAACATCATAAATATTCAAGCTCTTTTAATAACTTAAGTCTGTCTTACAAAACTCCTAAAATAGCCTATACTGCTCGTGGAGGGTTTTCTTCTAATAGTTACTTTGAAGATGCCGCCACCAACCAAACCCTTATTAATGGAGATAAATTATATACAGGTTTGTTTTTGCCAAATCGTAACAACAGTGTTGATCTAACCTTGGGAGTAGATTATTATATTACAAAAAAACAAATCATCGGTGGGCAATTCAGGACTTATCAGAATAACCTTACGAGTCCTTATAATTTCGACATTAGGTTAAGCAATGCCGATAAAGCTATTCAGAATATCACCTCCACCAGTGATGTGAAAACTAAAAATAATAATTACTCTGGAAATATTTACTATGAGGGAAATTTCAAAA
>JANPIG010000875.1:0-6809 GCA_031424875.1 Cytophagales bacterium | reverse complement strand
CTGGCTCACGACCTAATTTTTCATCCATCGTTTTGCAGACTAACATCACAATATCAATATTTTTCCATTCGTTGAAACCACCAATATTATACGTTTCACCATCTTTACCGTTATGAAAAACAGTATCAATGGCTCTGGCATGATCCACTACAAACAACCAATCTCTCACATTTTCCCCTTTGCCATAAACTGGTAAAGGCTTATTATTCAAGATGTTATGAATCATTAGTGGCAATAATTTCTCTGGAAAATGATTTGGTCCATAATTATTTGAACAGTTAGTAATCACTATGGGCAATTTATAAGTATTGCCATAAGCCCTTACAAAATGGTCAGAAGAAGCCTTTGAAGCTGAATAAGGCGAACGGGGGTCATAAGCGGTGGTTTCCGTAAAGAAATCTTCTGGATTATGCAATTCTCCATACACTTCATCCGTAGAAACATGATAAAATCTTTTGCCTTCATATCCCGAAGCCTTCCAAGTATTTTTGGCAGCATTCAAAAGGTTGCAAGTGCCAATAACGTTGGTCATCACAAATGCCATCGGGTCTGTGATAGACCTATCCACGTGCGACTCTGCCGCCAAGTGAATCACGCCGTCAAACTGATGTTCTGCAAAAAGTTGGTCAATAAATTCGGCATCCACGATATCACCTTTTACGAAGGTATAATTGGGAGCGTTTTCAATATCCGAGATATTTTCTAAATTGCCTGCATAAGTCAATTTATCAAGATTAACTATCTGATAATTAGGGTACTTAGTAACAAAAAGTCGTACAACGTGTGAGCCAATAAATCCTGCTCCGCCTGTGATTAGTATTTTTTTCATTTTGATAATTTTTCTTGCCATTTCCAAGCATCACCCAAAGCATCTGCTAAAGTCTTTTCGGTTTGCCAGCCTAATATTTGTTTTGATTTTGAACAATCTGCATAAACTGCCACCACATCTCCTTCTCTTCTCGGTTTAATAGCAAAATCTACTTTCAAACCCGTAGCAACTTCAAAGGCTGTAATTACTTCCAAAACCGAACTTCCTGTTCCAGTTCCGATATTGAAAAAGTCGTAATAACGCCCCTCTGGCTGTTTCAACAGCAAGTTTAATGCCGAGACGTGAGCTTTTGCCAAATCCACCACGTGAATATAGTCACGTACTGCTGTACCGTCGGGTGTTGGATAATCATTTCCATAAACTGCCAATTGCCCTCTCATGCCTGCTACTGATTGCGTAAGAAAAGGTACTAAATTTGCAGGAACACCCAAAGGCAATTCGCCAATTAAAGCACTCTCATGAGCTCCGATTGGATTAAAATAGCGCAAAGAAATGGCATGAAAATCGCTGGTGCTTTGAACAGTATCACGAATAATTGCCTCACAAATTTGTTTGGTATTTCCGTAGGGTGAAGTAGCTGGTTTTACAGGAGAATTTTCAGTAACGGGTAAAGAATCAGGTTCTCCATAAACCGTACATGAAGAAGAAAAAACTAAATTATTTACGCCATACTCCACCATTTTTTCTAACATCAAAACGGTAGCAGAAACGTTGTTTCGATAGTATTTAAGCGGTTTTTCAACGGATTCACCTACGGCTTTGGCAGCAGCAAAATGAATAATTCCATCAATTTTTTGCTCTGTAAAAACGGTATCCCAAGTATTTGAATCGTTGATATCGGCTTCGTAATATTTTACGGATGTACCAATAATTTGCTCGATTCCAGCAAGGGCTTTTTTCTCAGAATTTGAAAAATTATCTAAAATAATGGATTCAAAACCAGCGTTATGAAGTTCTACCACTGTGTGGGAGCCTATGAAACCTGCTCCGCCTGTAACTAAAATTTTCATGAAGGATTAAAAGGATTTATAAATTATGAGTTTTGAAATATGAGGTAATTTGAACAAAATCATAACTTATTTGACTTTAATAAATTTTCAAATCTCATAATATGCTTTCGTTTACAAATTTACAACAAAGCCTTCCGAAAAAAAATAATCTATTTGCTTTTTGTGTAAATGGTAGTTTAAGGTGATCTGTCGAAGGATAAACGGCTTACGGAAATTTAGCAAAAAGTACTATTTTTCCAAAAAAATTTCGTATTTTTAGACGTAAAATTTAGGATAAGAAGATGAGGATAAAATCAATCACCATTCACAAATCGCAGCGGCGAACCGTCACTAAATCATAAATAATCAATGAAACAATCTGAAATTAAAGCCTTAATATCTCTGCTGGATGATGAAGACCATGAAGTTCTGAATCACGTAGAAAGCAAAATTCGTTCGATGGGTGACAGCGTAATTCCTTTTCTGGAAGATCGCTGGGAAGAGTCTTCATTAAGCCCACTAATGCAAAAAAAATTAGAAGATTTAATTCATGATTTACAGTACAATGCCTTCTTTTCCCGCCTAACCGATTGGCGAAATAATCGTTCAGAAGACCTTTTAGAAGGGATGTGGGCCATTGCCACTTATCAATATCCTGAATTATCCTTAGAAAAACTACGTCAAGATGTAGAACAAATTTATTACGAAGTTTGGCTCGAAATAAGAGACAATATGCACCCGATGGATCAGATAAAAACCATTAATTCAGTCATATTCGGGAAGTTAAAATTTGGAGCAAATACCAAACATTTTCATTCAGCTTCCAACTCCATGTTGAATACCGTGATGGAATCTAAAAAGGGCAATCCCATTTCTCTGTGTGTGATATATCTGCTGGTATGCGAGCGTTTGAACTTACCCATTTGGGGGGTAAATCTACCTAATTTATTCATTTTGACGTATAAATCAGGTAATTTGCAATTTTATATCAATGTCTTTAATCGTGGACTGGTCTTTAGCCGAACTGATATTGATAGTTATATAGCTCAACTGAATTTAGATCCAAATGATATTTTTTATCAGCCTTGTGAAAATATTGATATCATTCGTAGGGTATTAAGAAATCTCACAGTAGCATTTGAAAAAGTAGGCGATGATGATAAAATGAAGGAAATTGATAGAGCTTTGGTAGAAATGATGAAATAAAATTTTATTTGACATCTGTAAAATATGTAAACTTTTTTAAGATAAATGTAACAAATTATCCAATAAAAATGAGACTTTTGTAATAATTGACATTCATCATAAATATTTCATTTTCAACCTCAAAAATCTTATGAAAACTAACAGATTTATCATCGCATTTATGTCTGCTTTTCTGCTCACACTTTCAAGTTGTTCAGTAATTGGCGGCATTTTCAAGACTGGTGTAGGCGTAGGCGTATTTTTAGTAATATTTGTAGTCGGAATTATTATTTATTTAGTCAGTAGAGCAGGAGGAAAATAAACATAACGTTTGATACTATGAAATTAATACCCTAATAATTAACATTTTATCTTCAGACAACGAGAGCCACGTCTTCTTAATTGAATTCATGGCTTTTTTTATTTTATCTTTACAAAAATAAAGATAAAATGATAAAACAAGAAATTTTCACGCTCTTTGAAAGAGATTTAAACAAGCTTATTAAAGAAATTGAAGGCTATAAAACTGAAGAATCTTTATGGATAATTAATGACGGAATTAATAATTCAGGGGGAAATCTTGCCCTTCATTTAGTAGGAAATCTAAGGACTTACATCGGGAAAAATTTAGGAGATTTTGACTATATCAGAAATCGTGAGGCTGAATTTTCTACTAAAAATATTTCAAAAGAAATACTTTTAGCCATGATTGAAGAAACAAAATCAATCGTTTTGAAAACAGTTAAAATATTGACAACCAACTCTTTAGAAGAAATGTATAAAGAAGAGACTTTGGGATATGAAATGACTACGCAGTATTTTTTGATTCATTTATACGGGCATCTCAATTATCATTTAGGACAAATAAATTATCATAGAAGGCTTTCGAGTAGTTTATGAGTTTAAAGTTGATAATACATGCTATTTAGGATAACCTTTAAACTCATAAACTCTAATTTTGTCCAGCCAATAAATACAACACTGCCATTCTTACAGCAACACCATTTTCAACTTGGTCCAGAATGATGGAATGATGTGAATCAGCGGCATCAGAAGAAAGTTCTACTCCCCTATTGATGGGTCCTGGGTGCATGACGATGATTTCTTTGTTCAAATCGTCCAACATCTTTTTATTGATGCCAAAATATAGAGAATATTCACGAAGCGAAGGAAAATACTTGATTTGCTGGCGTTCAAGTTGGATTCTCAAGACGTTTGCCACATCACACCAAGCTAAAGTCTGCTTGACATCGTGCGAAACCTTCACGCCTAAATCTGTAATATACCTGGGTATCAGTGTGGCAGGTCCACATAAAGTAACCTCCGCACCTTGTTTTTTGAGGGCTAAAATATTGGATAAAGCTACTCGTGAATGTAAAATATCACCAATAATGGCAATCTTTTTACCTGTCAAATCTCCGCCTAATCTCTCCCGCATTGAAAACGAATCTAAGAGAGCTTGCGTGGGATGTTCGTGCGTACCATCACCAGCATTAACAATGTTAGCTTTGATGTGTTTTGCCAAGAAATGAGGAGCGCCTGGGCTGGCGTGTCGCATCACAATCATATCTACTTTCATCGCCAAAATATTATTGACTGTATCCAAAAGGGTTTCACCTTTTTTTACAGAACTTCCTGATGCTGAAAAGTTTATAGTATCGGCAGAAAGACGTTTTTGAGCTAATTCAAATGAAAGGCGAGTACGGGTAGAGTTTTCAAAAAATACATTGGCAATGGTTACATCACGTAAAGAAGGCACTTTTTTAATAGGGCGATTAATGACTTCTTTGAACTCACGGGCAGTTGCCATGATGAGTTCAATGTCGTCGGGCGTAAGGTCTTTGATGCCCAATAAATGTCTTGTACTGAGTTTTTGCATTTTTAATTCGTAATTAACCAAATCCTATCCAAAGGATGTCCTTGCTCTTGGAGTTCTACTAATACTTTTTCAGTGTCTAGAGTGTTTACTTTTTTGCCTACATAATCGGCATTTATGGGTAAATCTCGGTTATAAATTCTATCAATCAATACGCACAATTCTACCTTTTCTGGGCGACCAAAAGCGGTCATCGCATCCAATGCCGAACGCACCATTCTGCCCGTAGCTAACACATCATCAATTAGGATAACTCGCTTATTTTCAATAACAAACGACACTTTTGTTTCATTAGCTTTCACCAATTCTCTTCGTCTAAAATCATCTCGATAAAAGGTTGCATCCAATACGCCAAAGGGAATTTTGGCCCCTGTAATTTCTGTTAATTCATGATGAATTCTTTTGGCAAAATGAACACCTCGTGGTTGCAACCCAATGATGACAGAATTGGCAAAATCCTGATGGTTCTCAATCAATTCTTGACAGAGACGGCTGATGGTAATTTCCAGAAGTGGACTTGAAAGGATAAGTTTGCGTTGCATAGCGTACAAAGATAAAAAAAGAAGCGGTTTATGTAATAATTTAAAAATTAAAATTTAATACCATAATGAATGATTAGGGATTAGTAATAATTGATTAAATTTTCAAATAATTGAATATCAATTACTTACTAAAAAAATCTATGCTTAAATAGTATTGACTACTGATATTTGGATAATTCTAATTTTTTATTTATCTTTGCTTATCAAAAGCATATTACCCAGCCAAAGTGCCTTTCAATTTATTATTTCCTTTCCCTAAGTATCTTTCCATCTTTTGAATAATCCATTTCAAAACGTTTATTTAGAATTCGTTCACCTTTAACCGTGAAACGTTTACTATCAAAAAAGCCTAAGTGGTTGCATGAAATAGTCGAATTTAATATTTTTCACTATAAATTGTTTCCGCTATGAACAACTCTTTTACTGCTCGATTGAAAGCATTTATGCCTTCAATTTCTCTGCTATGTTTATTATTCCTGATAACCTTGGGACGAACACAAGCCGCCACGACCACTTTCTCCACAGATTCGTCTTGGTTAGTAACCAATACCTATTTACCCAATTGGTTCCTGCCTACGTATGCTGTTACTCCTGCATGGATACCACCAGGTAGCGGAAAAACAAATTGCAACCAAGTGGGGGTTGTAGGGGCTAATAAAATTTGGTATCCTGCTAATACTGCCAATCAGACTAATTATTTTCGAAAAACATTCTCTATTTCCAACTCTTGTGAGCTCAAAAGTGTAACAATTGAGATTGCCGCTGATGATAATTATATTTTGTTTGTAAATGGCATCGCCCTTGCAACTGGTGGAGCAACTGCTAAAACGTTTACTATACCATTATCTATTGTAAAATGTAATAACGTTATAGCCGTACAGGCTCGTGATTTTAATGGCACTTGTTGGTGGATGGCAGCGAAAGTAACAATTAACACCACCCCACTTACGTTTTCTGCCTCCTCGAACAGCCCTTCAGCTAATCCTCTGTGTGTCGGGCAAACCCTAAATTTATTTGCGGGTTCATTGGCAGGGGCTACTTATTCATGGACGGGGCCTGGAGGTTTCACTTCATCGCTTCAAAATCCTGTAAAAGCTAATGTTGCTATGGCTGATACTGGGCTATATACGGTGATTGTTACTTCTGGAAAATGTTGTCGATTTGTCAGCACAGTGCAAATTAGTATCAAAAATTGCAAAGAATGTTTAGATCTTATATCTAAAGAATTATTTTGTAAAAATGGTATTTATTATATGAATTTATGCATCAAAAATAATTCATCGCACGTTGCCAACTTTATTAATCTTATCAGCACAACGCCAGGAGTAAGTTATTCACCTAATATTTTGAACCCTCCAGGAGGACTGTTGCCAGGACAAACCTATTGC
>JANPIG010000874.1:0-7516 GCA_031424875.1 Cytophagales bacterium | reverse complement strand
CGGTCTTCGTTGCCCGTTACCCATTTTGTCCCTGCCAACGGTGGAAAACCCGAAGCTGGAAGCCCTTTTCCATCTGCTTGATGGCAAGTAATGCAATAGCCTTCTTTAGCAAAAATGGTTCTGCCTAAAGTAAATAGTTCTAAATCTTTCCCTTTTATGTTGGTTGTACTATACACTTCGGGCGTTTTACTTACGGCTTTTCCACTCAAATGAGCTACGGCGGCTTTGTAAGTATCATCCATCCAATCGTCTAAAGGCATTTTTTTAGCTTCTGCCAAAATGGGTAATCCTTTTTCTCTGTTGAGCCATGATGCCGCCACAATTCCCTCCAAACGTACTCGACTGTTGTCGTCTCTCACGGCTTGCATCAGTAGATTTGGCTGGTCTAAAACTTGATGTCCCGTATAGCGTAATACCCTTACCGCCGCCGCTCGTGCGTGATAATCTTTGGCTTTGAGCAATTGACGTAATAAGGGTTGATTCACTTTGTCCAAGCCCCACGTTACCCACAAAGCCTCCAATAAATTATGCTCATATTTGGGATCATTTTTGTCTAAGTTAGCCACCCAATTAGCCACTTTTGGCAAAACTTCATTGGCATTACGACCTCTCAATTCCCTTCTGACACGATAGCGAGTACGATATTCGGGCAATTTCAAATTCTCTAATAATTCCTCAATGCTTGCTCCGAAAACTTTTGTAGGTTTTACCAAGGGGCGGTCGGGATAAGTTACACGATACACTCGCCCGTGTATGTGGTCACGGAGGGGGTCTCTGGCACTGTGTTGCATGTGTCCAATTAGGATATTATGCCAATCAATGAAATAAAGCGAACCATCAGGAGCAAATTCCATATCAACAGGGCGAAAATTACGGTCTTCGCTAACCAGCAAATCCATGCGATGTTTGGTTTTATAACCCGTGCCATCGTCTTGAATTTGATGTTGTTTTGTTCCTAAAAATCCTATCGTATTGTTGATAAGCATATCGCCTTGAACGTCATCAGGGAAATGACGACTTGCGATAAACTCCAAACCCGAAGTAGGACGAACCATCTGGTCTTTTTCAATCAATTGTTTCGATTTAGGATTAGACTCGCCATATCGAGGCAGAATCGACCCTGGCATCATCCAACGTACATCTGGACTGGAAGTTTCAGCAAAAAAGTTTTGCCCCCAATAGTCAAATGCAATGCCCCAAGGGTTTGGAATTGCTAACTGGGCAGTACGTTCTAAATGTCTCCGTTGTGGATTATATCGGTAAAAACCGCCATTAGTTGCTCGTACTGTTCCATATGGAGTTTCCACATTGGTATGTAAAAAGACTCCTTCGCCCATGTAAATTGCCCCTGATTCGTCGGTAACAAAAGCACTGATTTCGTGGTGTGTATCATGGTCGTCAAAACCACTCAAAATAATCTCTACTTTATCAGCTTTGTCGTCTCCGTTGGTATCGGTATAAAGTTTCAAATTCGTTCCTTGAGCCACAAAAACGCCTTCGGGAGTGATTTCAAAGCCTACTGGTACGTGCAAACCATCCACAAAAATCGTTTGTTTATCGGCTTTTCCATCGTTATTAGTATCTTCCAAAATGATGATTTTATCGTTTGGTTTGGCATCGCCAGGTTTATAATGCGGATAACTGGGCATGGTGGCAATCCATAAACGCCCTTTATTATCAAAGGTCATTTGAACAGGTTTGGCTAAATCTGGAAATTCAGTTTCGGAGGCAAAAAGTTCTATTTTATAACCAGGTGCCATTTTTATTTTCTTAACTGCTTCTTCACCCGACAGATAGGTAAGACTACCATTTTGAGTAGGATTAAAATTTGTTTTTACAGGTAACAACACTTTCGTTTTAGCATCTGCGGTGGCAATATCCATCTTTTTGCCCGATGAAGCTGCTAACCATATTGCCGTGTCTCGGATGGCGGTCATTTGACGGATTTTCTCTATTTCAGCAGGATAATTTTCTGAACCAAAAGGATTGTAACGCCTTCCATACACGTGAACACCGTTCGGAATTTTATAATCATTATGCCACATCCAATTTTTTTCCAACACAGCTTCTTTAACCAATGCTCTGTTTGCTTCTGCTTTGGGAGGTGTTTTGCCAAAAACTTTATCGGTTAATAATAAAGCCATTTTTTTGTAACCTTCATCGTTCAACTGACAGCCGTCAATGGTCAAAGGTTCTTTTGTAGTGGCATACCAAGATTGAGACGGCGTGAAAGCATCTACAAAAAGAACTGATTTATGTTGTTGAACAACCTCTTTCATCGCCAACGTATAGAGCAGAAGATTTTCATTCTCTTTCTTTCCATTGGGCAAATCATGAAGAGCCGATAAATCTTCAAAAGCAATGGGTGAAACAATGGCTAATTGTGGAGGATTTATGCCATTATAATTTTGTTGAAGCGTATGTTTAATGAACGCCTCTAATTCTGCCTTGTAATTTTGTAATCCAGCTTTGCCCTGAAACGATTCGCTATATCCAAAAAATGCCACAATGACATCCGTTTTCAAGCGTGTTAGCCATTGGTCTGGATTTTCAAAATGCCCTTCACTGCCTGAATTAGCGGCATATTCATTCTGAAATTTTTCTGCCCCTGGGAATGCCCAAGGAGAAAACTTAGAAGAATGTGGTCTAAACCCTGGTGTATCTCCACCATCGCACATATTGCGGATGAAAAGCTGGCTGTCGGGATAACGGACATTCATCTCGGTTTCAAAATAGCCATAATTCATCATGCGAGAACCAAGGTTTCCGCCAATTAAGGAAATATGAACACCTTTTTGTATATTGATAGGGGCAATTTTTACCGATTGAAATGAGCTAATTGTTAGGACGGTTAGCACAAAAGCACTAAGCCATTTTATGAGTTGAATTTTCATGGATTTGAATGTTTATCTTGATGTTACACTTCCCGCAAGTTGATTCCCAAGGTTTTAACTTTCCGAAACAATATCCATTGCGGGTAAAGAACTTTCGGGAAGTGCTACCTAAATCACTTCACAATACCTCTATAAGGCACATTTATATCAATTTTACCTTTCCAATTTTTAGGTACTTTTTTGCCTAATTCCCAATGGATTGCGTTAATTATTAGGCGTTGAAATGATTCTACCTGAAAATCTTCAGGATGTCCCATCGTAGTAAAAAATATTTTTGCTCCAAAAGAGTTTTTACCCGTCCAAGCTACAGGATTTTCGATGGCGGCTTTGTCTGGATTTACAGATTTTCCCATCAATAACCACTCAGAACCTTTGGTCGGATAGTCGGGTAAAACCCGATAAAGCCATGATTTTACGTGAAAAGTAGAAGAAATCCCCCTAAGAATTGGGTGTTTTTTGGCTGCTTCAATTACGCTCACATTCGTAGTGCTTTCGTGTCCATAATGCGTATGAGCGGCTTTTCCACCCCAACCAGGAGGAGCGTTGAAGGCAAATTCACCAAAAGCATTCCATCTTTCAGATTCATGCCCTTTTGGAAAATTGAAGGAGTGAGTAGAGGTTCTGAAACCCATAACGGGCTTGCCAGATTTCAAATATTTTTCAATTTCAGCCAATTGGTCGATGGGTAATTGGCGCCAACGGAGGAAGAAAACGGCCAAATCAGCTTCTTGCAAAGCGGATAAATCAGGGATATTTTTTTCAGCATTCTGGTTGGGCGATGCCTTTAAAACTTTGGTACGAAAACCATAATTTTTTTCTAATTCTGCCGCTAATGATGGTAATGTTTCTTCGCCACTATATTCATGGTCGCCCGTAACAAACACGATTAAGGGTTTGCGTTTTTCTTGTCCCAAAGTCTTGAAAATGAGACTACTGGCGAATAAAAATAAGAGGAAGGTTATTGGTTTTTGCATATTGTTTCGAAAATTTAGCTATGGGATAGAAGGTATTCTTCGCTTCAAGTATTACGGTTTATACATAGATTTTCGAGTACCAAAAAGAGCCGTAGGCTCGGAGTATTTTGTAACAACGGATTTTAATCCGTTGAAAATGATTCTTCCAATGGGTTAAAACCCATTGCTATAAAATCGGTCGAGCCTACGGCTCTTTTTGGTATTCAAACATTTGTGTATAAATCGTAGTATTTGAAGCAGAGATTTTCTTTGAAAATCATTTCAAAAATTCACTTAAATTCTCTTTCGTTACCAACTGAAAAGGAATCATTATTTGCTTTTCGTAAGGTTGTTTTTTTGCCATTTTGATAGCTACTTCAATGGCTCCTGCTCCTTGTTGTTTGGAGTTTTGAAAAACCGTAGCGTCCATTTCGCCTTTTTTCACAGCTTGCATGGCATCTTGAATAGCATCAATTCCTACTACAATTACTTTGTCTTTCATTCCTGCCGCTTGTAATGCCTTCACTGCACCCAAGCCCATTTCGTCATTTTGGGCAAAAACGGCATTGATTTTTGTTCCGTAAGATTGAATCCAATTTTGCATTAAATCAAGCCCTTTCGCTCGATCCCAATCTGCGGGTTGAGCGGCTAATAATTTAAGATTTGGATAGGCTTTTAGGATTTCATTTGCCCCTTTTTCACGATTGATTTGGGCTGATTGACCAATAAAACCTGAAATCATTACTACATTTCCCTTACCCCCTAATTCCTCGGCAATATATTTCATCGCAATGCGTGCCGCTTCCACATCATCCGAACCTACAAAGGCATTTGGAGCGATTGTAGTGGCAGAATTTACTCCTACGATGGGGATTTTGGCGGCAATTGCTCTGGCAACGGCAGGTGAACTTGCCTCTACTTCACAAGGATTTATCACGATGGCATCCACTTTCTGAGCAATAAAACTCTCTACCTGTTCCATCTGTTTTAAAGGCGAACGTTCGGCATCAATAAGGACTAATTTTACCCCCATTTCATCCGCCTTCTTTTGCATTTCATCGCTAATGTTTACGATAAATTCAGTTTGCATACTGAGCATCGTTGCCCCTATGACAAGCTGATTTTTTTCTTCTTTTTTAGAAGAATTACAAGCTAAAAATAGGCAAGTAAAAATTAGTAATAATAAATGTGGTTTCATCTGTTTGTTTTTAAATTCCAACTATCCAACAATACGGCTCCTATGATAATTACGCCCATTGCCACTTGCTGATAATAGGAACTTACGTTTAATAAATCTAAGCCATTATTCAATACACCAATCAAAATTACCCCAAATAAAGTGCCTGTTATCGTACCAATTCCGCCCGTAGTGCTGGTGCCACCAATGACGGCAGCGGCAATGGCATCCAATTCAAAACCAACTCCTGCATTGGGTTGTCCCGTGGTGATTCTGGATGTTAATAAAATTCCTGCCAAGCCCGATAATAGCCCGCAGAGGGCATAAACCGCCAATTTTACTTGATTCACATTGATTCCCGAAGCCCAAGCGGCTTGTTCATTGCCCCCAACCGCATATATATAACGACCAAAAACTGTTTTTTTTAAGACAATTGAACAGACTGAAAATACAATAATTAGGATGATAATGGGAAAAGGAATTCCTAACATTTCGCCTCCACCAATAAAATTAAAAGAATCAGAAAGATTAGAAATCGGGCGACCATTACTCAAAATCAAAGCAACTCCTCGCCCAATGGTCATAATGCCAAGCGTTACGATAAAAGGAGCGATTTTACTTTTTGTAATCAGAAATCCGTTTAAAATTCCTATCAATAATCCTGTTAATAATCCTCCCAAAATAGGAACAATTAAAGGGAATTGGTCAGGATGAGCCAACGTTGCCACCACTACACCCGAAACCGCCACCACCGAACCAATTGAAAGGTCTATGCCGCCCGTAATTATCACAAAAGTTACCCCAAAAGCTAACAAAGCATTGATGGCAACTTGGGTAAAAATGATTGACCAATTCGAGACTGTTAAAAATTGTGGGCTGATAAACGTTAGCGTTATACAGATAAGGAGAAAGGCGATAAAAATACCGTATTCTTTGAATTTTTTAATGTATAGCATAGTGCATGATTTTTTCTTGCGTGGCTTCGGATTTTGAAAGTATGGCAGTTTGTTTGCCTTTTGAAAGTACCAAGATTCTATCACTCATGCCCAAAATTTCTGGTAGTTCGGAAGAGATGATAATAATAGCTAAACCTTTGGATTTCAGGTCGTTAATTAATTTATAAATTTCAAATTTTGCTCCTACGTCAATGCCTCGGGTGGGTTCGTCTAAAATAATAATTTTTGGATTGGATAATAAAACCTTGCCAATCACTACTTTTTGCTGATTCCCACCACTCAAATTAAGCACTTTTTGTTGAATACTTGATGCTCTGATTTTCAAATCATTGTTCATTTGAAGAGCCAAAGATTCTTCTGTTGAATCCGACATAAACCATCCATAAGAAAACATCGGTGTACTGGACAAAGTGATGTTGTTTTTTACTGATAAATGGGGGATAAATCCAAGGGCTTTGCGGTCTTCGCTGACGTAGCCGATGCCGTATTTCATGGCATCTTTTGGGGATTTTATGTTGGTTTCTTTACCATCAATTAATACCGTTCCACTATCAAAAGTGTCTAATCCTGCAATTGAGAGGGCTATTTCAGTTCTTCCCGCACCCACCAATCCCGCAATTCCTAAAACTTCTCCCGCACAAACTTCAAAATTAATGTTCTCAAATTTACCTTTTTTAGCAAGGTTTTTTACGGTCAAAATAATGTCCCCTCTGACTGTTTCTATTTCAGGAAATAGATTAGTAATTTCTCTACCCACCATCATCGAGATTAACTCATTTTGTGGGAGTTCATGCGTGTTTTTGGTGGTAATATATTTGCCGTCTCGCAAGACCGTAATTCTATCAGAAATTTTATAAATCTCATCCATTTTATGAGAAATATAAATGATGGAAACGCCTTTGTTTTTTAGGTCTTGGATGATGTCAAAAAGTGTAGAAACCTCCCTGTCCGAAAGGGCAGATGTAGGTTCGTCCATGATGATTACCTTTGCCTTGTTTGAAATCGCCTTGGCAATTTCCACCATTTGTCGGTCGGCAATGCTTAGGTATTTCATTTTTGTGCGGGCATCAATTTCTACGTTTAGGGTTTTGAGTAATCGCTGAGATTTTTGATAAATATCGCTTTCATTGAGCCAATTAAAACGGTGAGTTTCTTTACCCAAGAAGATATTTTGAGCAACGGTCAATTCGGAAACCATCAAAATCTCTTGGTGAATCATGGAGATTCCCCGCTTCATCATGTCGTGGACATTGCTATGTTTTACTTCATTTCCTTCCAAAAATATCTTTCCCGCATCGGGTTGAATCAGACCCATCAAAATCTTCATAAAAGTAGATTTCCCCGCCCCATTTTCACCCAAAAGGGCATGGACTTCTCCACCCACAAGCGTAAAAGTGATATTGTCCAACACTTTTACGCCTGAGAATGATTTGGAAATATTATGTACTTGAAGGATTGGGTTTGGTTTCATATAAAATGATTACTCAATATTTATCAGACGGTCATTGCTCTTCAAAAAGCTACGGTTTATACACA
>JANPIG010000873.1:0-1399 GCA_031424875.1 Cytophagales bacterium | reverse complement strand
TTCCGCAAAACTGTTCAACTTCGCAATATCCTTGAAAATAATAACATAAGCATCCCAAGATTCAAATTTGAGAGGAATAATTGTTCTCCCTTCTTTTATTTGATAGGAAACCTTTACAGTTTTACCATTTATTGGATTCCAAAGTTCTGGCACTTTTCCTGATATATTAAAACTTACTTCAGCTTCCGTCTGATTTTCACTACGATTATCCAACCAATAGATATCTTGGTTGAGCAATTGACGATGGCGGAATAAGATTTTATTCTTCGCATTATTAATTATTACATCAGGCTGGATATTAATTTTATCAAATGTGGTTACGTTTATATTCGCCCAAGTTTCATTATTTAATTTCTGAAACTCATCATCATTATCTGCCAAACTTGGCGATTTTTCGGGTTTATTACCAATCACTTTTACCCCAGCATCTACCAAAGCTTTAATTTTTTTCAAAACGGGCAAAGTCATATATTTTGCCGTTTCATCGAGCATCAAAACATTGTACGAGTTACCACTTTTTGCTATTAATTTGCCATTTTTAGCTTGAATAATGTTATCCAAAAGTGCAGTTGAATTAACAAAATCAAACTCATGCCCCGATGGAATATTGGGTAATTTTTCACGACAAAGCCATGTTATATTAGTATTTTCACCGTAATAATAGAGAATATCAGCAACGTTTCTACCTTGTTGTAGCAAATGACAACTACGTCCCAAATATTCCATCCAAGCCTTCCCTCCTGCTTCTGCCCAAGTTTCTTGACGGGTAAAATACTGACCAAATGGTCCGAGTGAAAAACCAGGCATTTTATCATCCAAAGGTTGATGCACAGAGGTATGAATGACAAAACGATTCAATCCCGATGCCATTTCTAAATCGGCAGTTCTTTTGAGTTTCTCTGGATGCCAACTGAACGCATTTTGAATAGATGTCATAGACTCCGCCGCCACAATATTTTGTCCATATATATTAGCAACAGAGGCCGTTTCTCTGATATCGCCTTCACTTCTTACTTCTTCATCATTGCCCCCAGCCAAACTTCCAGGCGTCCACATGGCAGCCATAGGAATATCAGCATTACGCTTTACATCCATGCCATCTGCCAAATAAATACGCTTGTCTTCGTGCGATTCAGTGTAGCGTTTCATACCACGTTTATGAAGTTCTTCGCCAATGACATCATAGTGGCTTTGAGCAATCAGTTCTCCAATAGTTTTCCGAAAATCCCACAAGAATTTTTCACTTGCACCAACGCTTTTTACCACTCTTCCCGTGAGAACAGGCATCCAAATCATCATGCTATAGCCACGCCTTTTCTGGAATTCTTCTGGAAAAGTTTTTGTCCAAGTCATGTGTCCAGCCTCGTAACTATCTAATATCATGTACTTTAACCCTCTT
>JANPIG010000872.1:0-1686 GCA_031424875.1 Cytophagales bacterium | reverse complement strand
GCTATTTCATCCGCAAAAACTTCTACGTTCCATTGTTTAAAGCCGTTATAAAGCATGGGTAAAAAGGCTTCTACTATGGCTTCATCTACGATAATGGTGTCCAAAGAATTGCAAACTGATGGGCGGGTAACTTTGGCATTCACCACAATATTCACCGCTTTTTGTAAATCTGCCGAAGCCTCCACATAGGTATGACACACACCCGCACCTGTTTCAATGGTAGGCACGAGTGAATGTTTTCGCACAAAATTTATCAAAGATTCTGAACCTCTCGGAATGATTAAATCGACGTAGCGAGTAGCGGTTAAAAGTTCTTTCACCAACTCACGGTCGGGTGGTAATAGGGTGATACAATTGGTATTTACCCCAAACTCACGGAGAACAATATGAATGAGCGAAACCAAAAACGTATTACTATCAAAAGCATCTGAACCTCCTCGCAGAACTACGGCATTCCCCGAACGTAAACACAAAGCTGTAACATCGACTGTAACATTGGGACGGGCTTCAAAAATAACGCCAATCACACCCATCGGCACTGCTATCTTTTTGATTTTCAAGCCATTATCTAACTCCCTTTCTAATAAGATTTGTCCTGAAGGGTCGGTCAATTCTGCTACTTCCCGCATACTTTCAGCCAAATCTTTGATGCGACTTTCGGTCAATTTCAGACGGTCATATTTGGGGTCTTGAATGTCCATCCGAAACAAATCTTTTTGATTTTCCTTCAAAATTTGCTCCGTATTTTCTACTAAAACCACTGCCAAACGGTTGAGAATCCCCTTCTTTTGTGCATCAGTCAAACGTCTTACTTCAGCCGAAGCAGCGTGGGTTCTTTGTAGAAGCGGTAAAATTGTTTTTAAGCTATTTAAAGATTCGATTTCCAAAGTTTCCACTTCCATATATTGAGTTCTTTTCGTAATTTCATGGTAAAGGTCGGGAAAAATATGGAAATCAAGAAAAAATATACCAACGATGAAGTAACAGTGGTTTGGCAACCCGCTAAATGTATTCATTCTGCCATTTGTTTCAGAGGGCTACCACAGGTATTTGACCCACGCAAACGCCCATGGGTAACGCTGGAAGGTGGGCAAACTGAAAGCATTATTGAACAGATAAAAGCCTGTCCATCTGGAGCTTTAAGTTATTTTATGAACGATGAAGACAACCAAGAAAGCCAAGCACTGGTTAATACCGTAGTGGAGGTATTGGAAAATGGACCTCTCTTGATTTATGGTAATTTGAAGGTAAAAGACACGGATGGTAATGAGACACAAAAATCTCAAACCACTGCCTTTTGCCGTTGCGGACACTCAACAAATAAGCCTTATTGCGATGGTTCACACGTAAGGATTTCTTTTGTAGGATAATAAAAACACTAATAGTTTCAGTTTAGCTATCTCGCTGTGCCAAAAACAAACCTAATTGCTTATAAAATTTAGGAATTTTTACGCTTTTCAAGATAGAAATTTTAGAGATGGCGGCAGATAAACTTATGAAATTAAGGAGCAGATAAAAAGTTGTTTGGGGATTAAGAAAAAGAATTAAGCACAGTTAAGAATAAAATTAAAAGGTAAATTTGTTTAATAGTTTAAGGATATATTGAATTTGTTTACCCAAATTTGCAAAAAAAAATGGACTATTCTCATAGTCCAAATTCATCTTATGTAATAGCGCCTTTTATTT
>JANPIG010000871.1:0-6970 GCA_031424875.1 Cytophagales bacterium | reverse complement strand
ATCTGAAATATTAACCATAATTTCTTGTTTTAGTTTGATTATTTTGAAAGAATAGTAGTTGTTGTAAACTTATTAACTTATTTTGTGATTATTCAAGATTAACGTTAGATTAACTTAAAATTTCCATATTTTAAAATAAATCAATATGAAAAATGTTAGCGTCATCTTTTACATGGGCATATTTTTTTTAATATGTTCATGTGCCAATAGAGGAGCATCTCCGCAAGTATCTAATACATACGAAAACCCAGACTTAATAAGTAATGGCTATGCTAAAGAGTCTCCTCGTAACAAAACGAATTCGAGTAGCACGGTAGATGCCCAAACTACAATTGTAGGCTTAGATGTTTATTTACGAGGTTTATCAGGTGTAACCGTAGCGGGCGATGGAGCCTCTGCACAAATTGTTGTTCATGGTATTGGATCTGTTTTAAGTTCAAATGAACCCTTATTTATTCTTGACGGGGTTGCTCTAAGTGGAGGTTACGCTGCTGCATACCAAACAATTAACTCAATTGATATCAAACGAGTTACGGTATTAAAAGATGCGGCAAGTACAGCTATATATGGTTCAAGAGGTGGCAATGGCGTAATTGTTATCACTCGAAAAAATAGTAATGTTAAATAAATTAGTAAAAATAATATCTCTGGCACGGCTAAACATATAAACTGTTGATTACTAAATAATTACTGTAAGTCGTGCCACGAATTTACTATCTGTCCAATGTCGTCAATAATAAAAAGTATTCAGTAAATTATGAAATATTTAACGTTTAAGAATAATGATAAAATGCCCGCTTTGGGATTAGGAACTTGGAAATCTGCCAAAGGTGAAGTTTATGAGGTAGTCAGAAAAGCCATCGAAATTGGATATCGCCATTTTGATTGTGCCTTTTTCTACGGTAATGAAGCAGAAATTGGTCAAGCCATTTCTGATGCTATAAAAAATGGAGAAGTAAAAAGAGAAGAGCTTTGGGTTACCTCTAAATTATGGAACAATAGACATAGAAAAGAGCATATCAAGGCTGCTTTTGAAATAACGCTACGTGATTTAGGCCTGGATTATGTAGATTTATACTTAATTCATTGGCCCGTAGCCTTGCAGTACGATATAAATTACGCCCAAAAAGGCAGTGATTTGATTAGTTTGTCAGAGATACCTTTATCAGAAACTTGGCAAGAATTGATTAATTTGAAAGAAAAAGGATTGACAAAGCACATCGGTGTTTCTAATTTTAGTATCAAAAAGATTAATCAAATTTCGGACGAAACGGGCGTAATGCCCGAAGTATTGCAAGTGGAATTGCATCCTTTTCTGCAACAACAAAAACTGTTGGATTTTGCTAAGGAAAAAGGTATTTTCATGACGGGTTATTGTCCATTAGGTTCGGCAGATAGACCAGCCGTAAGAATATTGGAAGGAGAACCCAAACTTTTTGATAACCCTATTATTCAAGCAATTGCAGATAAAAAAGGTTGCTCTGTTGCCCAAACTATACTGGCTTGGGCAGTGAATAGAGGTACGTCTGTTATTCCAAAATCAGTAAATCCACAGAGATTAAAAGAGAACCTCGAAGCCGCTGATATCCAACTTTCAACGGATGAAATGCAAAAGATGAATAGCTTAGATTTGCATTACCGCTATATCAAAGGTGATTTTTGGTGTTTGGAAGGAAGTGATTATACCTTGGAAAATCTTTGGGATGAATAATGAACAATTTACATATAAATGAATTATGATTTACGATTGAGACTCCCCAAATTTTTGCCAATCAACTTCCCGAAAAGTAAAAAACAACTTTCGGGAAGTTCGACCAATCAACTTCCCGAAAGTTGTTTTTTACTTTCGAGAATTTCCTCAAAACAATTCACTCACTTTACTATTTCTTTCTTCACGGCCACTCTTGTCGAAGAATCCACAATTACAGGTAATTTTTCTTGCCACCCTGTATCGATTTCAACATTTGGAAGTGCTTTTCTAAGAGCAATTACACCAGCTTGAGTAACTTTAGTTTGCCAACAATATACTTTCCTTAAACCCTTCAATTTTGCTAATGCTGCAATGCCTGCATCGGTTATTTTGGTATCGAAAAGGTTGATGTATTCTAAATATTTCAAGTCTTTCAGTTGTGCAATCCCCGCATCTGTGATGACAGTATGTTCCAAATTCAAACGAGTCAGATTCTTTAATTTAGCAATATCACTCAATGATTTATCAGTAACTTTTGTATTGCTCAATTTTAACCAAACAATTTGCTCAGAAAGGTTAGAAATTAAACTAATTTTAGAATCATCCAATCCACGAGCGTTGATAAAGTTTACATCCAAAAAGTTTTGGTCTTTTGCTACGGGCATCACAATTACGTTCAAATCAGTTAATTTCTTTATATCGCTTTCGGAAGCTGCCGATATTTTTTCATTAAAAACGGGTGAAATGGTTTCTCCTCCGCTAGTGGTTGATGCCATAACAGTACCACCTGCCAAAGCCGCTAAAATTGGTTTAATCTTCTCGTCAGGCTTCATTTGAGCCACTTTTACATCAAATTTAGCTCCTCCTTTTATCCACCAATGTACCAAAGCAATCTCCTGTTCAGTCATGGGTGTTTTACCTTTTGGGGGCATGTGATGTTCATCGTTTATATCCAACAAAACCCGTTTTAACATTTCCGAATTTTCAGGGTCATTGGCTTTAAAAATGGCTCCGTGTTCGCCTCCTTTGGTGAATAGTTCTACTTTATCCATCCGCAATTGCCCTTTTATCTTATTAGCATTGTGGCAAGACCAGCATTTTTGTTCCATTACAGGAGCAATAATATCTTGATATACAAGGGCTTGCTGAATATTTTCAATCTTTCTGACTCCTCCCGTTCCGCTTGTTCGTGGAGGCAAACCCGCAATGCTACGGAAAGGCTCGGGTGTGTAAGTGTATAGATAGTCTTCGCCGTGTGTCATATTGCCGCCTAAATGCCCAGTGGTTGTCAGAAGAATTACAAGCAAATAGATAGATGGCATATATACTTTTTTCAAGCCTTCATCTGATTGCCAATATTTCTTCATGTACCACGCTCCCAAAGCCACCAAAGCCACACCAATCCCCATCCATTGATGCCAGAAAAGTGTATCCTCATTATACTCACCCGAAGAGGAGAGGAGGTAGCCAAAAATGCAGGAAATAATGGCAGAAATCATTCCCCACCACAAAATAGGAGCGATGGCAGGTTGCAGGCTTTCCAATCCTTTTTTGCGAGAAATAAATTCCAAAATAGTAGCAATCATCAACATTCCGATGGGTAGATGAACCACTACAGGATGAAAATGTCCAAAAAACATTGCCCAGTCAGAAGGGGCGGTTTGTAGTAAAATCATTTTTGTTTCGATGTTTGATTTTCGATTTTCGGTTTTCGGACTTCAATGTTTAAGATATCGTAGCTTTTTACCGAACATCAAACATCGAAATACGAACATCGAAAACTAAACTCTTTCCAGTTTCACAGGATAAGTCTTTTTTGAATTCCATTGTGGGACATACACGTTTTCATCGGAGTCCACATATACGTCATGCGGATTCATGAAAACGGTATTTGGACTATCATTATGCTGACGCAGGAGTTTGCCATTTTGATAAATAGGTGCCGAACCCCCGGGTGTTGAAATGGCTTTCATGTCTTTATCAATTACTTGGATATAGCCCGAATTATTCCAACTTTGGTCGCCACTATGATAGGCTGCTGCAAAAATATAATCTCCGTGTGGCACAGGACGGCAGATGTACGTACCAGGGTAACGATAAACGGCTAAAAACTTACCGTCCAAAGTGAAGCGTTTGAGGCAATTATTTGAACGGTCCGTAATCAACAAAGTAGGATTTTTCTTATCTCTCATATCTACCAACACACCATGACAACAGTTGAATTTATCATCAGCATAGCTTCCATCGGAAGTTTTTCCTCCAAAATGACGAATATATTTCCCTTTAGCATCATATTGTGTAATATAATTTAACCCATATCCGTCTGCCACGTAAATATCTCCATTAGCAGGATTTATAGCTGTTTCAGTAGGTACAAATTGATTGGGTGAATCATAAACGCCCGTCTCTTTGGGGTATTCCATTTTCATGATTTCTTTACCTTTCAAATCCAACTTAATGACCTGATGACGAGCATTATCTGCCAAATACAAGAACTGTTCTGCCCCTTCATTCGCAATCGTCAGCCCGTGAGCCCCAGGATAAGTAGTTCCCCAAGCCTCCAATAATTTGCCCGATTTGTCATAAATCAGGATATTATTTTTGGTTTCGTTAGTACACATTATCAAACGACCCTTGGCATCCTCCACCATTTCATGGCAGTCATTTACGGGATTTTTACCTGCATCCAAAACGCCCCACCCAGCCTTTACACGATATTTATGTGAGTTATGACCAATAATAATATCTTCGGAGTTCTTAGATTTGGCCTGAATATTGGTTGATAAAAGTCCTGCTCCCATGGCCAATCCACTGGTTTTTAGGAAGTCTCTTCTTGAATTATGTTCGTTCATATTTTAGGAGCTTGTGCAGGTTTTTAATCATTAAAAATACATAAAAACCAGTTTTTTTTCAAGAGTTATAAGGAATTTTTAGTAGAAATATACTCAAACGAAAACGTACCACGGCAAGGATTACCGTGGTACGTTTAATGCTAAGCAAGGGCAGAGCAACGTTCGCTGCCGTGCTACATTATTACTCCTTCTCAATACCTCCTTGTCCTGTTACCGTTTTAGTAATAGAAGAAGGTTCTCCTCGATACGTTATTCTGCCTGTATTATCACTTTTTGCAATCAAATTATCTTGTGCATGAACCTCTGCAGTAGCATTGTCTTTTACCACAATATCTACTTTATTACTCTCCAAATCAAAGGCTCTAAGACTGGTATTTTTTGTTAATTTTGCCTTGACATATTTAGCTGAACCGCTGATTTCCAGTTTATTATCATCCAATAATTCAATTTCTATATCATCCATCTTAAAATCTTTCACTACACATTCACCCGAACCCTTCTTCATGGTAATACCTTTTAATTTAGGCATCGTAATATGAATTTTAGTAACGTTACTATTGATTTCGAGGGTATTACTTTTTAATTCATATCGCAATTTATTCCCTTCGGGAACTTTTATTTCAAATTCATCTCCTTCTTCAATAATAATATTGCAATAATCGTTAGTTTCTATATACTCAAAATCTTTAATATCAAGACTTTGCATACGAGTTCCATCTTCATCTTCTGTTACTTCTGAGATAGTTCTATTGATACAAATTAATTCTCCATTTTTGGTAAATTTCCAAAGTGACCCTTTGAACTTATCACCTTCTGAATTGTCAAAATATTGACCATCAAAAGTATTATCCACAAACTCTGCAAATCCACGACTCATAGAGAAAGGTTTGTCATAAGGAACGTAAACCTTAATGTGAATTCGTTGGTCACGGAAAGGCGTATTATCTTTAAATTCAAAACGGTCATCAAAGGCTAAAACAGAATCTTTCTGAACAATATTATAATTTACAGATACCGCATTTTTTTCGGCATCTTGCTTGTCTTTACCATCAGCTTTGAACACTTGTTCTACCTTTATAGTCGTTCCATCATAGCCAATTAGCTCCGTAGAAGGTTCCCAATCTTGGTCTTCATCCATATAATTACGCTCAAATAAAGGTATTTTAGAGCCTATATCATAATTTGTTACCTTTTCTACGGAGGCAGTTTTAGCAAAGTTTTTGGCGTAACGTACTCCCGTGTACATAGAGACGAACAAACCAATCAAAAACACGCCTAAAGCACTTTGCCAAACGGTTGGCGTAAATAAATTTTTACGAATTACTAATGAAACACCCGCCCAAGCCACCACAAAAGCTGGAACAACCATCGCTAAAAAACCTCCAAAAATCATCAGGGGTGAGGCATCACGACCTATAAGACCAATTGGTAAATTTCCAAAACGCACATGTCCACTTTCCAAAGCAGTATAACCTACAAACAAAGCAAAAAATAAAGATATGATAGTAATACTTCCCACAAAAGCCATCATGGCACCCACAAAAATTCTTCCTGCTGCAATCAGAAACTCAGTAAAAGGACCCAATGCTTTAAAAACCTGTGAGATAATTCTAAAAGGTAATAGTAATAATTTGCTCAAAGTATTCTCTGGTTTGTCTTCAACATGGAAAGTACGCTTGATATTTGATTCAATATTTTCTAAAGTAATGGGTTCTCCAGACATTTGCATTTTATCAGTTAATGTCTTAGCTTCGGGAGCTATCGCCCACAGAATCAAGTAAATAATAACTCCTGAACCAAACAAAAAGATACTTAAAACTGATACAAAGCGCAACATTCCTAAATCCCAACCTGTATAAGAAGCAATTCCACTCATGACACCCCCCAATACTTTTCCATCAGGATTTCTATAAAATTTACGTATGCGTTCATCTTCTTCTAAAGCAGGATTTGCAGGAAATGCTATCCAACAGGCTATATAAAATACCAACATGATTCCGGAAAAAGCACCCGCTGTAATAGGCCCAATTCCTAAAAATAAGAAAAGGAAAAACAAACGAACCCACAGTGGGTCAAAGCCTAAATTATAAGCCAATCCTGCACATACCCCCCCTAAAAGTTTACGACGAGTATCTCGATACAGTTTTTTGGCGCCTAAGTCATGTTTATATTCAGCGCTACTTTTGCCTTGTTCCGTTTTATATTCATATCCGTAGGTATCATTTGTTTTAGAAGAACTGGAGCTGCTTTGCTCTTCCGATTTCGTTCCCGCTATTACCAAATCCTCTTCTTCTTCGATGGCAGCAAAGTCTGAAACTGAACCCATTGAGGCAATCAAACCATCCACATCTTGAACGGAAATAGCTTGTTTATCTTCTGATTTTTGTTTATCCCAAAATTTTTCAGCAATACGTGCCTCGATGTCTTC
>JANPIG010000870.1:0-5851 GCA_031424875.1 Cytophagales bacterium | reverse complement strand
AAAGAAACGATACAGACCAAAGCTGAAATAATGATGGATCATTTTGTCAGCAATGTGGTTGCCACCAAAAAACTGAAAAGTAAAGCCAAAGCAATGGTTGCCACGCAAAGTATTGAGTCGGCGATACTTTATTTCATGGCAATTCGCAAGATTTTAGAAGATAAAAACGTCAATTTTAAAGCCGTCATTGCCTTTTCGGGTAAGAAAAGCGTGAACGGCATTGAACATACCGAAGACAGTATCAATGGTTTTGCGGGAAAAGATATTAAGGATAAATTTGATGATGATGAATATAAAATATTGGTAGTCGCCAATAAATTCCTGACGGGTTTCGACCAACCAAAACTTTGCACCATGTACGTTGATAAGAAGTTACAAGGCGTTTTGGCGGTACAGGCACTTTCAAGACTCAACCGTTCCGCCAATTCATTAGGCAAAAGAGTAGAAGATTTATTTATCCTTGATTTCTTCAACGCCACCGAAGACATTAAAGCCGCCTTTGACCCCTTTTATACATCCACAACCCTGAGCAAAGCCACTGACGTAGGCGTATTGAGTGAGCTAAAAACAGAATTGGACGAAGTGGGCGTTTATGAGTGGTATGAAGTAGAAGATTTTATCGAAAAATACTTCAAAAACGCCGATGCTCAACAATTAAGCCCCATTATTGACACCGCAGCCGAGCGTTTTAATAATGAGTTGGAGTTAGAAGAAGAAGAAAAAGCGGACTTTAAAATCAAAGCCAAACAGTTGGTAAAGATTTACGGACAAGTAGCGGCAATCATGAGTTTTGACAATGAACGTTGGGAAAAACTCTATTGGTTCTTGAAATTTTTAATACCAAAACTAATTATCACCAATCCAGAAAATGATAAATTAGACGAACTTCTGAATAAAATTGACTTATCAACTTATGGATTGCAGCGTACAAAATTAGGTCAAAGCATCGCCTTAGACGATAAAGAAACTATGATTGATCCACAAAACTCAAATCCAAGGGGTGTAAACGGTGGGCAAGAAGAAGACCCTTTGGATTTAATTATCAAAAGTTTCAACGAAAAATGGTTTCAAGGCTGGAATGCCACGCCCGAAGAACAACGAGTAAAGTTTGTGAGCATTGCCAGGTTTGTGAGAGAACACCCCAATTTTAATTCACACTACGTCAATAATCCTGATGTACAAAACAGAGATTTAGCTCTCATGCGAATGATTAGCGATGCCATCAGTAAACAACGCAAAAGCGAATTGGAACTTTACAAACTATATGTAAACGACGGAGCATTCAAAATAGCGTTAGAAGACTCTATTAGGCGAATGGTTGGGGTGCGGTAATGACTTAAACCAAGTCATTAATCGTCATTCCTAACTTATTAGCAAGAGGGAGAAAATCCATTTTGATTTTATCGAATTCAGCTGGATATTTTTGGCTCATAAAGTCCAAACTATACGCTTGGAAAGTAGCTCCTTCTGAGAAATTTTGCATGAAATCTTTCTTTGAATTCTTATCTCCTTTAAAACTATTTAATGCCAATTCAGCTAAAAATGTTGGTTTATCAGATACCACATCAGCTTGCAACTGTTTGATAATTGTTTTAATAATTTGCCCATTTGTAGTGAAAATTTGATTAACAAAATCTATTCTTTTCTGAAAATAGGTCTTCTTTAAATCATCTTTAAGACGGTCTATTGCCAAGATTTGTCTTTCAACTTCTTGTAAATCAGCTTGTTGCTTTTTCTTTTTTTGGATTACCTGTTTTTTTTCTTCGCCCGTGTCAATAATATTTGGCACAGCGACCATTTTTTGAAGATATTTCCCAATTTCTTTGACCACTCCCCTATTATATTCTTTGATACTGTACAAAACACCCTCTTTAATTTGTTGATAAGGGTATTTTTTAAACCAAGAAAGCACCACTTTTTCCCCTACATAATCCTTAACTAAGACGGTAATTTCTTCAATTTCTTCTTGATTTAAAGTATCATCTTTAAGGTCATTATTTTTTGAATTCTTATAGATAAAAAATTTCAAGCGAGTCACCTTTTTTCCAACTTTAATCTCCTCAAAATCAAAGTAAAGTTCCGAGTTCTTTATCAACTCAGTCCTTGCTTGATTGATTACTTTGAGTTTGAAATCAAAGTAATTTTTATATCTATCCGTCAAACCAAATTTCTCTTTCAATTCTTCAACTTCAAATTCAAACGTCCTGAATCGTTCAAATTCCTTACAAAATTCATAAAAACGGATGGCGTAGATGCTATCCAGATACATGATATTACGTATATCCAAGACCGTAAAATTATCTTTTATTTGAAGTAAGAAAGGTTTTATATTTTTTGAAAATTCAAAAGTGAAATATCCTTCTTTTTTATGATAAACGATTGAACTAAAAAAATTGGCTTCTAATCTAATTCTATCGTCTTCATAATACAAATCCTTTTTACGGAGTTTCGTTAACTCTTCTTGTAAATAGGTGTGTATATTCTTTGCTTTTCCACCCACAAACTCCTGAAATTCCTTTATAGAAATACTGATTTCAGGCATATCATCACCACTTTGGTCAATTGAGGCAACCACTTTCAAAAACACTTTCATTTGAACCGCTGTAATATCAAACTTAGCGTTAATGATTGGATTGGTTTTAATTAATCTATATGGGTCTTTGGAGATGGCTTGTAGAGCCATTTCTCTTTTTTCTATGGGTATTTGAGGGTTATCCATCGCAAAAACGACTCTTGTTTTAGTTTGTCGTAATACAAATGTACAAATATCATTTTGATAAATCCAACAAAGACGACTAAATTTTTATGTAGTCGTTTTAAACCCTATAAAAGTCGTTTTTAAACCCTATAAAAGTCGTTTTTGAACCCTATAAAAGTCGTTTTAAACCCTATAAAAGTCGTTTTAAACCCTATAAAAGTCGTTTTAAGGCTTATAATAATTTGATTTTCAATTAGTTACAACGGAGGAAAGATAGAAAGATAAGAAAGATTTTAAAAGAAAAACAAACAGTTAAAAAAATATTACTAAAAATAATGGTGTTTAGGTTGCAAAATGATTACTCAACTTCAAATAAACTTTTAAAAATATAATTTGATATTAAAATCGTTAAAATGATGCCTGACCCTATAAAAGTCGTTTTATAATTCTTTGACACTTTAGTGATTTTTAATAAATAATGATATTTACAGAAAGCAGTACAAATGTACACACCCTATAAAAGTCGTTTTATAGTTCATTTTTTCATTAAAACTTAAACATAGTAGTCTGATTACCAGATAGTTATGATATAAAATAAAATATAATTGTTTTTCCCTATAAAAGTCGTTTTTACAATTTTATTCAGTAATTGCCTAATAAATAGATATAAATAGGGCTATTTTTTTTTATAATGATAAATAATTATCTATTTTTGTTTAAAATTATACTATTTGTTATGCTAAATCAAGACATTGTACTTCGTTTCTTGCAGATGAAACCAGCTTTAAACCATTCTCAAATAGAGAAAGAGGCAGGATTACCTTCAAAAACACTTTATAAAGCTCAGGGAGGGCTAATTAATCTAAATGAAAACCATCTTTCCAAACTTTTACCTGTTTTGCGGAGCTATGGTTACTCAGAGGAGTTATTTAGTAAAGCTAAAGTAATTTCGGTAGTAAATCATAAAGGGGGAGTGGGTAAAACAACATCTACTATTAACATTGGAAAGGCTTTGAGTTTGATGGGAAATAGGGTTTTAATGATAGATATTGATTCCCAAGGTAATTTATCTCAATGTTTCGGGATTCATCGCCCTGTTAGCCAATTAATTGATGCCCTGTTGGATAAAACCCCTTTGCCGATTATTGAAATAGAGCCAAAGTTGCACATTGTCCCATCTGACATTCAAATGGCTTATCGTGAATTGGAATTAGTAAACTCAATAGGGAGTGAAAAAAGACTGTACAATAAGTTGGTACCCTTCTTAGATAAATATGATTACATTCTTATTGATTGCCCTCCTTCACTGAATATTTTAACTACTTGTTCATTAGTTGCCTCGCATGAGTGTCTAATTCCAATCCAGCCCGAAGCGTCAGCATATCATGGAGTTGAAAATCTATTCAATAGAATTTTTGAAATTAGAGAACATCTTAACTATTCATTAAAAGTGAAAGGGATTTTTTTCACGATGGTACACAAAAATCAAAGTGTCCATCGTGGTATGATTGATCATATTAAAGAGGTATATTCTCACTTTACCATTTTTGATACACTGATTGAGGTTTCAACAACCATAAAGCAATCTCAAGTTGCTAAAAAGGATTTATTTACCTATTCTGGCAAATCAGGATCAGCAAATCAGTACATGGAATTAACTAAAGAAGTAATTAAAATTTAATAGAATTAACGATGGCAAAAGACTTTATGACTGGTTTAAAATCGGTTGCAGCTCAATTACCTAATTCAACTTTTTCGGAAGTAGAAAAGATTAAAAAGGAATTAATAATTGTTGAAGAGCTTCGACAATTTATTACCCCTCTGTCGAACGAAGAATTCAAAAATTTAGAATCAAATCTATTGAAGCAGGGATGTAAAGATCCTTTGGCTATTTGGGAAACTTCACAAGGAGTTTTAGATGAAAATTCTCAAAAGCCTGATGAACCTGCATTTGTATTGATTGATGGACATAATAGATATACAATTTGTCAAAAATTTGGATTAGATTTTAAGATTGTTCTTTTACAATTTGAAAGTATTGAACAGGTTAAGGATTACATGATTGACTATCAGTTAGGTCGTCGAAATCTAACACCAGAACAGATGTCATATTTTAGAGGATTACGGTATAATCGAGAAAAAGGAAGCCAAGGAAAATATGATAGAGCTGAAAAAGATGGAGATTTTTCTGAAATTTTAGCAACTGAGTTTAAAGTAAGTCCAAGAACGATAAAGAATGATGGAAATTTTGCCGCAGGAATATCAAAATTAGTACCAGAACTTCAGCAACAAGTTTTAACTGGTAAAATCAATCCAAGTCGCTCATTTATACAAGATTTAGGACGGAAGGAGGAAATATTAATTGGAACATTGTCATCCTTAAATCTTATTTCTGAGGAAACTGAGAATAAATTAGTTGAGAATAATGAAGCTCTTCTTCGTAAAAAAGAAATAGCACGCTTGGTGATAAATGTATCAACAAAATCTGATTATTTGGCATTAGTGCAAAAAGTAAAAGATTTAAAGAAATTTATATAACGTATTGATTTTCAAAGGATTAATCATAAGTGCAAAATTTGCACTTATGATTAATCCTTTTTCATTTGCCTGTATGAAACTGATGATTTACAGGCTTTAAAACCTAAATAAATTTAACGTTAGATTACCGTCACGGTAAGATATAATTATTATATAAAATTCCATTAAGATATAAAAAGAATCAAATTAATATCTAATTTGTATCATAAGGTCAAAAACCTGCCAAGCCTGAAATATTTGGAGCTTTATTAAATTTTTCATTACCAGAGTAGTGAAGCAAGATGGAGATTATGTATCCATAAACTGGCGTGCAAGCACTCTTTTATTCAAGATTAAAAAGTGATGAATATTCTCGATTTAAAGACCAATTTATCCAAATTTTCACTACACAAAGCCTTAAAAAAAGTTTAACATCTCAAATATTTGTTAATATTTTTATCATTATTCATATAGGATAATTCCATGATATCTTTCTTGCCTATTACTAACTTAGTCCTCACTTAGTAGTAAGATGTTACTCACTTAGTATTCCTTTAGTCGCTTTTGTTACTCATTTAGTAGCCTTTAATACTAACCAGAGTCTAAAATAGGATTTTTCTATTATTTTCTTTCTAA
>JANPIG010000869.1:0-5760 GCA_031424875.1 Cytophagales bacterium | reverse complement strand
CTTTTATCGCTACAATTTCAAATTTATCAATCACATCTTGGGCAAAAGCTAAGGTCAATAATGCTCTGGCTGAATCTTGTAAAAACGTTTTGCTGTCAGAAGACGCTTCGATGAATACTAAGCCACAATTAGAAATTTGGGCAGATGACGTAAAATGTTCACATGGTACCACCACAGGACAATTGAACGACGATGCACTTTTTTATATGCAAGCCCGTGGAATTTCAAAAGATTCAGCCAGAGCATTATTGACCTTAGCTTTTGCCCAAGATGTGATTGATAAATTTGAAATTGTAGCGATAAAAGAATATTTGCAGGCTTTGATTGAGGAGAAGATTTATCAACTTTGATTAGGGGTTAGGTTTTGGGGATTAGGGGTTAGGGCTGTCTCATGGATTAATCATTCCAATAAATATTTAAAAATCAGATTATGGACAATACTTATGTTTCATTTGAGGAAGCCAAATTGTTATATCCAGACGAATGGCTTTTATTAGGAAATCCTGTTACTGACGAAAATGGTTTACACATTCTCGGAGGGTATATTTTGTATCATTCAAAAGATAAAAAAGAGGTATGTTATTTGGGAAGAGAAAAGACAATAGGATATGAAAAAATAACGCTCGAATTTACAGGTGAAATAAAAAAAATGCGACGACTTGGCTTAATGCGTAGATTATGAAATTAACAAAGTTTGATGTCCCAGAAGATGAAGGAGATGTTATTATAGTAATTGCTTGGATTGGAAATTATAGATTTAAACTTGCTTTTGATACTGCGGCTACCCATACAACAATAGATTCAAATGCTCTCTTTGTTTCAGGTTATCAACTGAAAGATTCAGTTGGAGAAATAGAAATAGAAACTTCAAATGGGATCGTGATGGTTGAGCTATACAATATAAAGAATTTTGATTGTTTAGGAATTGTAAAACAAGAACTACAAGTACAAGTTTACGACTTGCGGCTCATGGTGAAAATTCAGAATATCATGGTATGGTAGGCTTAAATTTCTTAAAAGACCATAAATTTTGCGTTGATATGATAAAAGGAGAGATAACGATAAACTAAAATGCAACTTACAGAAACATTAGATATACAAGCAATCAGAGCTGATTTTCCAATCCTTAATCAAGAAATTAATGGACGAAAATTGGTGTATTTTGATAATGCTGCAACAACCCAAAAACCCACCTCAGTTATTGAAACCATTGCCCATTATTATAATTTCGATAATGCCAATATTCACCGAGGAATTCATACGTTGGCTGAACGTGCCACCCGTGATTTTGAGGCTTCTCGTGAAGCAATTCGTGATTTTTTAGGAGCATCTTCCATCGAAGAAATTATTTTTACTTCTGGAACAACGCAAGGTATTAATTTAGTAGCCAGCACTTTCGGTAGAAAATTCATTAAAGAAGGAGACGAAATTATCATCTCTGGCATGGAACATCACTCCAATATTGTGCCGTGGCAAATGCTTTGTGAAGAGAAAGGAATCAAGTTGAAAGTGATTCCTGTGACGGATTTAGGAGAATTGGATATGGAAGCCTACGCCAATATGCTTTCTGAAAAAGTTAAGTTAGTCTCGGTAAATCACGTTTCAAATTCATTGGGAACGATTAATCCAATCAAGCAAATCATTGACTTAGCCCACAGCTTTGGAGCAAAAGTTTTGATTGATGGAGCTCAGGCAACGTCTCATCTAAACGTCGATGTTCAGGCACTTGATGTTGATTTTTATGTGTTTTCAGCTCATAAATTATATGGTCCAACGGGAATTGGGGTTTTGTACGGAAAGAAAGATATTCTCAACGCTATGCCTCCATACATGGGCGGTGGCGAGATGATAAAAGACGTTACTTTCGAGAAAACAACTTATAACGAATTACCTTATAAATTTGAAGCGGGTACACCAAATATTGCCGATGTAGTAGCTTTAAAAACCGCTTTGGAATACATTGCTTTTCACGGAAAAGAGAACATTGCTGCCCATGAAGATATGCTTTTGCAGTACGCAACCGAGCAATTATCCGACATAGAAGGATTAAGAATCATAGGACAAGCGAAAGAAAAAATATCAGTTATAAGTTTTGTAATGGACGGAATTCACCATCAAGACATTGGTGTATTGCTTGATAATCAAGGAGTTGCTGTGAGAACTGGACATCATTGTACACAACCATTAATGCAAAGATTCAACATTTTGGGAACGTCCAGAGCATCATTTGCTGTTTATAATACGGTGGAGGAGATTGATAGATTAGTGGCGGGATTACATAAGGTTAAGAAAATGCTTTTGTAAAAATTCAAGATGACAATTAACGAATCACAAGACGAAATAATAGAAGAATTTGAGTTGTTTGACGATTGGGCAGACAAATACGAATATATCATTGATTTAGGAAAGAAACTCAAAGGGCTTCCCGAAGAACAAAAAACTGAAGATAATATCATCAAAGGTTGTCAAAGTAGAGTTTGGTTGAATGCTTATAAGGATGAACAAAAACTAATCTTTGAAGCTGATTCTGAGGCAATTATCGTGAAAGGTTTGGTTAATATGCTCATTAGAGTTTTGTCTGGGCATACACCACAGGAGATTGCAAAGGCTGATTTGTACTTTATGGATAAAATCGGAATGAGCCAGCATCTTGCTCAAACACGTTCAAATGGTTTAGCTTCGATGGTGAAACAAATGAAGAATTATGCAATTGCTTACGCATTGAAAAATTAACAAAAATGTCAGAATTAGAATTAAAAGAAGAAGTAATCAAGGCTATCAAAGAGGTTTATGACCCCGAGATTCCTGTAAATGTCTATGAATTAGGCTTGATTTACGATATAAAAATATTCCCAGTAAATAATGTATATGTTTTAATGACCCTGACTTCGCCCTCCTGCCCATCAGCAGAGGCGATTCCTGTGGAAATAGAACAAAAAATTAAGGAGATTGAAGGTATTTCAGATGTAAGTATTGAATTAACTTTTGACCCCCCTTATACCCAAGATATGATGTCGGAAGTGGCAAAGTTAGAACTTGGATTTATGTAACAATCACTCATTCAAAATTAGAAAAAAATATGTACCCAGAACATTTAGTAGCTCCTATGCGTATGGATATTGCAGAGGGAGGATTTACAGAATTAAAATCAGCAGCCGATGTTGAAACGGTAATGGCTGAAAATGGAACAACTTTGATGTTTATCAACTCAGTGTGTGGTTGTTCAGCTCGTACGGCTCGTCCAGGTGTGAAAGAAGCCGTTTGGAATTCTGAGAAAAAACCAGATCATTTAGTAACTGTTTTTGCAGGTGTTGACCAAGAAGCAACTGCCAAAGCTCGTGAATATACGTTGCCTTACCCTCCATCATCACCAGCCATTGCCTTATTCAAAGATGGCGAGTTGGTACACATGGTTGAGCGTCATCATATTGAAGGCCGTTCTGCAGAATTGATTGCAAACCATTTAGAAGGTGTTTTTGAGGAATTTTGTTAATCTCAAATTTCATAGAAAGAAACGGTTTATATTAATTTAAGATACTAAGGACGGTTTTCTCATATCAAAATATTACAAAAATACCCAAGCCATTGACTTGGGTATTTTTGCAATATTTTGTCCATAATAAATATCTTTAATTTTCTAACAGACCATCCTTTACCCACTGCTGAATTTTGGCAATTTCAGCCGTCGCTACAGGTTTTGTTCCTCCTCTTGGCATAAATCCAGCGGCATTAACATCACGTTGAATACGGTCTAAAATTGAAGAAACATTGTTTTTTGCCGTTGTATAATCATCCCATTTATTAGTTCTGACTCCTCCTGCCAAATGGCAAGGGGTGCAATTGGCCACAAAAATAGATTTGATGTCAGCATTGTAAGTTAGTAATTTGGGAGCCACTACTGCTTCATCTTTTTTACAACTGAGCGTTACGGTATATGCAAGAGCAATAACCATGAGAAAGTTAAATTTAGACAATTTTTTCATAAAAGTTATGGGTTTTAATGTGATTATTAAAACCCATACGGAAGGCGTATATTTTAGGTTGCGTATAGTATCGAAAAATAATTTAAGTATTTGTAAGTCAATAACTTATAAATCTATTTTCTGCCCTTGGAAAGAAACTCTATATCCTTTTTTTAATACTTCTTTCTTTTCCATTGAACCATTTTGCAAAATAGGATTGGTATGATTTAAGTGAATAAAATGCACTTTTATTTTATGACTCGATGGTAAATTTTTCAATAACTCCATTGTTTCTACGACGAAAGGATGCGGTACTTCATTCATGGGTCGGTTGATTTCTCCGTCTTGATAAAAAGTACCATCCAATAAAGCGAAATCAACTCCTTTTATTACTTCTACAATATTCTGATTCCACTTTTGCCATTTATCAATATCTGGAATAAAAAGTAGGCTTTTTTGAGGCGTAATAATTTTGTAACCTACCGTTTCCGAAAACTCATCCCGATGTGGTACTTTGAGGGCTTGCACTTTTATTCTTTCATTTAAAACAATTAAAGAATCTTCTTTAACAGACTGAATATCAATATTTTGTAAAGAAATTAACTGATTCCAAGGTCCATTTTCTCTAAAAACTCTTTCATCTTGGGCATAGTAAAAACCTTCATTTTCTTCGCTCCAATTACCTCACGCCCCAAGTGCATCAAGCCTGTATAATGTCCAATATGTGCGTGGGTAATAAAGATTCCTGTAAGTAATTCGGAAGAAGTATGTTGTACTAAAAGTTGTAATTGTTGCGGAAAATTTGGCGTAGCCTCAAATATCCATTTCTCCTTTGAAATAGGGTCAATTAAGGCAATTGAAGTAACAAATTGCGGCCTAACTTTATAAGCATAAACCTTTTTGCAACAACTTTTCTGGCAATTTGCTTGAGGGTAACCACCATCCTGAGCCACACCCAAGATTAAGATGTATGGATTTTGAGAATAAGTAAATAATGGAGTAAGTAAAAATAACAGGATGACTTTTTTCATGTTTTTTGTAACTAATATTTATTTTTTTTATTATCCCCTCACCCGCCTTACTAATTCCTCCGCTGCCATTCTACCCGTTTCTGCTCCGCCATTCATGTAACCTTGTGAGGTTTTGCTACAATGTTCGCCCGCAAAGAGAATATTACCAACGGGCTTGGCTTCTTCACCGCCAAAAGCCGTCATTTGTCCAACTGTCATGCAGGCGTAGCTCCCTTTTGCGTAAGAAGCATTTCCCCAATTAAATATCCCTTTTTTGCCATTAAATTGCTCTTTTATATTTGGATAAATGATATTCAATTTATTCAAATATCCTTCAATCTGGCTTTCTGATAGATTCTTTCCCATTTCCCCACCCATGAAAACTGAGTACCCTCCTGCCCCAGCATTGTTGTGTTGCATTTGTGAACTATCCCACCCATTATGGACTAAATTACTCAATACATATCCCGAAAAACCTTGCTCTCGCCAGATGCGATTTTTCATGCCCAAAAACATTTTGGAATTCGTGCCATAAGACAGTTCTTTGATACATTTCATCTTACGGGGCGACATATCTACGTTGGTTTTTACTTCTCTTAGCACAGAAAAAGGTAAGGTCATGATTACATATTCTGCCATGATTTCTTGACCATTACTGAAATTTAAGGCATATTCAAACCCTTTTTCGTTGTAAGATTCCAACTGATAACCCGTCTCGATTTGTCCCGCCAAACCCTTTGCTAATTCATCTACTACTCGCTGATTTCCACCGATGACTTTAAACCTTT
>JANPIG010000868.1:0-1141 GCA_031424875.1 Cytophagales bacterium | reverse complement strand
ATTGATTTTCATTACAGCGACAATTGGGCAGACCCAGGCAAACAGACAAAACCCGCTGCATGGAAGAATTTGGACATAAACGGCTTGAAAGATGCCATTGGAAAACATACCGTTGAAGTTTTATCGGAATTAAAAAAGAATAATATTTCGCCCGAATGGGTACAAGTGGGCAATGAAACCAATAACGGAATGTTGTGGCCAGAGGGCAAAGCATCGGTTAATATGAATAATTTTGCCATGATGATAAATGCTGGGTACGATGGTGTAAAATCTGTTTTCCCAGAAGCAAAAGTGATTGTACATATTTCTAATGGCTACGATAATGGGCTTTTTAGATGGATGTTTGACGGACTAAAAGCTAACGGAGCTAAATATGATGTCATCGGTATGTCACTTTATCCAACATACGCAAAAGTTGATTTAATGACCGTAAACCAGCAATGTTTGGTAAATATGAACGATATGGTGGCTCGCTACGGCAAAGAAGTTATGATTGTGGAAGTTGGTATGCCCTGGGATAAAGCTGCTGAATGCAAATCATTTTTGGATGATATTATTGCCAAAACAAAGTCCGTGAGTGGCAATAAAGGGCTTGGCGTTTTGTATTGGGAACCACAAGCGTATGGCAATTGGGTAGGTTACAGTTTAGGCGCTTTCGATAATTCAGGGAAGCCGACAGTAGCTATGGATGCCTTTAAATAAACATTGGAATATTAACGATTGGGTTGAAAATCATTTTTTGTATTCCTAAAACCTCTGAAAATTCAGAGGTTTTTTTTAAACCTTCATCATTTCTATATAAATCATGCAAAATATTAAAAACATATTATTCCTTTGGGCTTTCCTCATCTCTTTTGGCACTTTGGCACAAAGACAAAAAATTGATTTTGATGCCAATTGGAAATTCAATTTTGGACATACTGCCAATCCCGAAAAAGACTTTAATTACAGCATTCAAAATGTGTTTAATAAGGCAGGTTCGGGACATACCAACACGGCAATTGATCTAAATTATAAGGATAGCACTTGGAGAAGTCTAAATCTGCCCCACGACTGGGCGGTGGAATTGCCTTTCGTGAATGTGAAAAACTTTGACGTAGAATCTCACGGTTACAAACCTGTCGGCGGGCTTTTTCCTGAA
>JANPIG010000867.1:0-4470 GCA_031424875.1 Cytophagales bacterium | reverse complement strand
TCAACAGAAACTTGAACAATTGAACCCTGACGAATATAGGATGAATATTCCTCTGGAATTGTGAAGTCCACCTTCAATTTATTTACCTGTTGCATTGTGGCAATAATAGTAGAGGGAGAAATATAAGCTCCCTGACTAATTTGGCGGAGTCCAATTAAACCTGTAAATGGAGCTCTTAAGATAGTTTTGTCAATGAGAACTTGCGTATATGCTAAATCAGCTTTGAAATTATTGAGTTGATTCAAAGCATTGTCATAATCAGCTTGATTGATACCATTAATGGCAATGAGTTTGGAAAAACGTTGCTCAGTTTTCTCCGCTAAATCAATTTGAACCTTTATTTTATGAAGTTGTGCTTGTAAATCAGCATCATTAATTCTCGCCAAAATGGTACCTTTTGCCACTGAACGACCTTCTGGAATATTAAGATATACAACTCTGCCACTCACTTCTGGATGAAGTTCCACAAATTCATTGGCAATGATAGAACCATTGGCCTCGATGGTGGAGCTAATTGATTGATTTTGGGCAACAATGACATCTACAATAGCGGGAGGATCTGTTTTCTTTTCAGGTTCTTTATTCTTCTTTTTACCACAGCTCCAAGCACTCAACAGTAAAATGAAAATGATAGGAATTAGCAGTAATTTAGATTGATACTTCATAATTTCAGAAAGAGAATTTAATTGTATTTTTTGTTGATAAGTCTCAAAGATACTCAATGTTTGAAACCTTTATTAGGTGCATTAGTTCATCAATTCAGCCTTTTTCGACCAAGCTATATTATGTAGAGACGTATGCTATATTTTTATGGTTAAAAATTTCAGTTAAATATTATTTTTTAAAGGTGATAATTTACTGTAAATTATTATTACAATTATTCATAAAACAGAAAAGCCTTTAAACCGACTGATTTAAAGGCTTTTCTGTTTTATGAATAATTAAACGTATAGTTAGAAATACTTAAAATAAATTGTACTTTATCAATATACTTCTTTCAAGAAATCAAGCACGGCATGAGTAAAAGCGTGGTTAGAATCTCCAGCAACCATATGTCCCGCATCTGATACATTCACGCTACGCACATGAGGAACCTCATCTAAAAATTCAGCCATTACTTTTTCAGAAACTACATCAGACATTCCCCCTCTCACAATCATCGTGGGTACTTTCAAATTTTTGGCGGCTTGATACATTCGAGCTTCGTTGCTGATTTGTTGGTCGGGCGTAATGCTTTTCCAGAGTTCCAACATTTTCATATCCCAATGCCAATAATATCTACCATCTTCTCGCAAACGAAGATTTTTCTCTAATCTCGAATGGTCTTTGGGTTTTGTTCGGTTGGGTAAATAAGTAGATACAGCCGCAGCGGCTTCGTCAATGGAAGCGAAACCGTGTTTATTGGAAGACATAAAAGCGAAAATTCTTTCAATGCCTTTTTGTTCTGCTTTGGGAGCAATATCCACCAAGATAATGGCGGAGGCTATGGACGTTTCAGATTCTCCCTCAGCAATTAAAGAAGTCAATCCACCCATAGAAGCACCCACCAAGGCAGGACGTTTGCCTAATTGAGCAATCACTGATTTTAAATCTGAACCTAAATCTTCAATCCGATAATTTCCTTCATCCGACCAACTACTATCGCCATGTCCACGGGCATCCAAAGCGATAGAGTAATACCCTGCATCCGCCACAATTTGGGCAGAATCTCCCCACGAATGACGAGTTTGTCCGCCCCCGTGAAGGAAAATAACTGGTTTATCATCAGGATTCCCGAAAGTATCAGCAACTATGAAAAAATTTGGGGAGGTTTGGAATTTTTGGGTGTGCATTTTTATTTTAATTTCATTTGGGCAAAATAGGGATGTTCTGGATTTACGATAAGTTCCTGACGTAGCGGATGGACAAGTACATCCATATCTTCCATCGGAATTGCTCCTAACAAAGGCTCATTATCACCTTTCAATACCATTGCATCAACATTACATCTACGATTTTTGAAACGTAATTCAATTGGACCAACTACTTCATACTCTTCTACCGTTTCGTTTGCCAATTGAGCCTTTCTTTTTTCAATGACAGGTAAGGATAGTTGTTCCTGAATGGTTTCGTTTATACACAAATAATAGCTACCAGTATCCACCAGCATATTTATATTCATTCGCTTAATCTCTTCTTCACCAATGATGTGTCTTCTTGCCAAGACAATATCTTCACCGTTGATTAATTCTATATCTGCATAAACTAAACCCATATTCTTTTTAAATTATATTTAAACAAAGGTAACAAAATAATAAGTCTTATTTCTTAACAATAGTAAACTCAACCCGTCTATTCAATTTACGTCTCTCATCCGTAGCATTGCTGGCAATGGGACGGGTTTGTCCCCAGCCTTTGGTTGTGATTCTTTCTTGGGCTATTCCTTTGGAAATCAAGTAGTTCTTTACTTCATCTACTCTTTCTTCTGAGAGTTTTAGGTTCAACTGGAAATCTCCTTGATTGTCGGTATGTCCCTCAAAAAGGATTTCTAAACTTGGAAAATCATTCATGGCTTGAGCAATTCTGTCCAAATCTTTCAAAGCAGGTGCTTGTAGGTGCGATTCGCCTTGGTCAAAGGTGAAACTGTTCAAAACGCCCTTATTTCCTACCTCCAAAGGCATTAAATAAAAATCCTTTCTGATTTCTCGGTAGGATATTTCTTTTGATAAATCCACGGTTTCATTAATGGCTAAATATCCTTTCAGATAAGGCACAAAATCGTAAATCTCTTTCACGGGAACCACAAAACTAAACATTCCAGTAGCTGGGTCATAATTTTTTACTTCCGTTTTCAGTTTATCGTTTTGCGGATTCATCGTGAGCATACACGCCACAGGAGTTTTGTCGGTAGTAGTCAAAACATTGCCCGAAATAATAGCTACAGGCTCTGGTTTGGCATTTTTGGGTAATTCTAATTTATAAATATCTTCTTTTTTAGAGGCATTTATTGAACAGATATAAGCATAATCTCCCGAGGCAGGAAGCGTAAAATAGCCGTCCCAATTGGGCGTATTGATGGCTGGTCCCAAGTTTTCGGGTTCAGACCATAATTGCCAAGTTTCATCCAAACGGTGCGATTTGAAAATATCATTATCACCGTAGCCAGGAAAACCACGGGTTGAGAAATAAAGCGTTTTATTATCGGCAGCAATGAATGGCGTTACTTCGTGTTCGCTTGTATTGATGCTTTTGCCCAAATTTATAGGCTGAGACC
Source organism: Cytophagales bacterium (assembly GCA_031424875.1). Classification (GTDB taxonomy): domain Bacteria; phylum Bacteroidota; class Bacteroidia; order Cytophagales; family Spirosomataceae; genus Arcicella. Next base: position 1,217 of record JANPIG010000867.1, on the reverse strand, counting down.
ATACATTATTCTTTTTCTTGAAGGAAACATATAAATCATTTTTGCCATAAGTAAAAGCAGATTGTATAGATAAAATCATAACTGTACCGTCTTGTGAAAGTGCAAAGTCTGCAACCGTACTATTGTTCTCAAATCTTTCTATTTTTACATCTTCTGGAAAAGACCACCCTGTGGGTGTTTTGTGTGTCATTGAGATTCCCACTCTTTGTTTATGAGGCTTATAAGTATTTAGCAATAAAATATCCTTTCCATCGCCTGACACAGATAAAACAGCATTTTTTTCTTTATCATTAATCGGAAAACCTATATTATAACTTTTTTCCCATTCGCCCAAATTATTTACACTACTCACAAATACATCTTGGTCATTTTTATTTTTTCCTAACACGCTAACGTAGCCACGGGTATAAAAGAGTAATTTACCATCACTCGAAATAACGGGTGCAAATTCATGATGTCTCGAATTAATACTTTTACCTAAATTTTCCCTGTAAACTTCTTCAGGACTATCTTTTGCTACCTTAATAAATGCTTTTATTGGAATAGTTGAATTAGAAATGCCTATTGCATCAATTTGATTTGAACCTTTAATTTTTTCAGTGTTCAAAATTAATTTTATTGCACGAACTTGAAAATCAGTATTTTTAGCTAAAATGATGTTTAGCATTTTACCTTTTTCTTTGCTTATTATCTTTTTTTCTGAATACTCATAAATGGTATGTTTTACATTGGATGTGTCAATTGCAATTACTTTTATAATACACCCTTGTCCGTAATTCTCTGCAATTGCAACTTGTCTAATAGCCATTATTGTATCAAAACTAACAGCGATATATTCTTCACTTGGGCTATCAGGTTGATAGGCTTCCCACGCAGCAACGCTCTCAACAACATTAGGAAGTACATTTGGTTTTCCGAGGGCTTGGATAGCCTTATATGCAGTATTTTGTGAAGGAATTACACGTTCGGAAGAAAATTCCAAAACCTTGCTCGCCCACCAAGTTTTTTGAGAAAAGGAGGAATAAAATGAAATAAGAAGAATAATCAAAAAGACGGCGGATTTTTTGAGCATTATTATCATATATTAAGGATATTTTCCTATTTGCAAAAATTATACCGTTTTAGGGTTTGGGGATTTGGGGATTAAGGGGATTTGGGGATTAAGGGGTTTGAGATTCAGCAAAAAAATCTTTATTTTCTATCCTTCTAACCCTCAA
>JANPIG010000866.1:0-1328 GCA_031424875.1 Cytophagales bacterium | reverse complement strand
CCACCAAATTCACGGCTTCGTCTTTTGTCATACCATCCATTAAACCCGTGGGCATCATGGAGTTAGGTAGTTGTTTCATGGATTTAACAGCGCTGGTTTTAAGATTTTGTACAATGCCACCTGGCATTTTAAGCACTAAATCGGTTTCGGTTTTTGAAGAAATAATGCCGTTTAATACTGAGCCGTCTTTCATTTTTAATTCCCATCCTTCATAGCCAAAACCAATTCCTGCATCGGGGTACATGATGGCTAAATATTGTGCTTCTTTTGGTAATTTAGAGCCAATTTCTGAAAGTTTTGGTCCAAAATCTATGCCTTCACCATTTATCTGATGGCATACCGAACAGTTGCCAGCAAATACTTCTACGCCCTTTTTTGCATCACCTTTCATCGCAATTAATTCTGATACTGGTGGTAATTTTGTCTTGATTGAAGCCGCTGAATTGCCTAAATATTTTGCTGCTTCAGTTCGTACATTCTTACGCCAAGCATAGTTTACACCTTCCACAGCCACGGGAATGAGGTCTTTCTGAATTTTTCCTTCTTTCAAGTATGCCAAAATTAAATCCTCTCCACCCATGCTTCCTCCTAAAAAGCGAGTGGCTTCTTTCCGTAAAGTTGCGGATTTGGTTTTGTCGAACATTACCGCTTGCAACATATCTAAGGAAGTTTTACCGCCATTATATCGAATGCCATTCATCAATTTCAAAGCGGTACTTTCCTGTTTTGGATTATTTATCGTTTGCTTAATCAAAGCAATTCCTTCGGGGGATTTTAGTAAAATTTCTGAGGATTCTCTAATAAATTTCCCATCATTTATCATAGAAAACAATCTTGCGTTTTCTTCAGGAATCAAATATTTACCTTGTATTTCTAAGTATGGTTTCCCTTCTAAACTACTCATGAGGGTTTTCAAGGCAGCTTTCGCAGGGACGGATGTTTTTACGAAATCAACATCTAATGAACTCAATGCCAATTGATTAATCTGATTTTGCTCGGGTGAATTTCCTTTCAACATGGCCAAAAGCGTTTCTGATTTTGTCTTACCTTTATTAAAATCAAAGGCTCTGAAATAACGCAAACGGTCTTTCAAATCTGTTTTTGAATCTGTTGCTAAACTTGCCAAAAATTTCACGGATTCGTTGGTTCTTGCACGCCACACAATGTCTTTACCTGCCACAGTCTTTGTTGGGTCAGCCACTTTTTTCAAATAAGCCGTAAAACAAGCATCCCAATTTTCGGCAGCACCAATCCCCAAAGCCTCCAAATACCAGCGGTCTTTACCATCGTGTTGCGTTGCCAAAGTTGCCCAAAGTTCAGCGGCTTCG
>JANPIG010000865.1:0-5634 GCA_031424875.1 Cytophagales bacterium | reverse complement strand
CAAAAGCTGACATTACCAAAACCATCCTTGACTCGAACATCTTTCCGTTGGGATTGGCTATTGTTTATGCCTTATATATTTTCAAAACTTTTGGCAAATCTGGCGGGAACTTCATGACTTTACAGGGCGTTGAGAAACTTTTTTCAAAAAGGGAGGTACTCTTGGCGGGTTGGGTTCATTATTTGGTTTTTGACCTTTTCGTAGGGGCATGGGAATGGCGTGATTCTCTTCAACACGATATTTCGCAATGGATTCTTGCCCCTTGTTTAGTATTGACCTTGATGTTTGGACCAGTAGGTTATTTGGTATATTTTATAATAAGGTATTTTATAATAGGAATGCCATTTTAGGCTTTCATTTCTTCTCCCTATACTCCCGCAATGTATTCCAAAACTTCTCAAACATTGCTTTTTTGTCAATTTTTACATACACATTTACTTTATGTTGATGGTTCTCGGGAGGGGTTTTTACAGATTTTGTTTTGGCTAAGTCGGGTGAAAGATAGGCTTCTACTAAAGCTAAATCCCAAATTATACGAGTTTTATCGTCTGGATTTGACTCTACCCAACGTTGTTTCAAAAGGTTTTCTACGGGATATTTTGATTCTAATTTTGAGTAAGTTTCGTCTCTGTCGAAGGTCAGCACTTCGCAGGTTTGGGCAGGCATGATATACCATTCAAGGTTAGGTTGATTGAGCAAAAAGTTAAAAGCATTCAAATCTCCACGTACGTTAAATTCATTTTTATCCCAAATTTTTTCCTTCGCATCAAACCTTGCTCCCATGCAAAAAAGCCTAATTTTATTGGCTATGGATGGTTCTAAGGCAATAGCTGAGGCAACATTTGTAGCGGCTCCGATAAACAAAATGTCTAATCTTTCACCCTCGGGCAGTGCTTTCACAATATCAATCAATTGCTTGGTCATATCAGACGGTCTGGGTGTGTACTCGCCCCAAGCACGTCCCATAATGCGTTCTGCTCCCATCGGATGCGGGATTTTCAACATTCCGAAAGCCTTTAAAATCTTCTCATTTTCTTCCTGACTAATTTTGACGGTATTTATGCCTTTGGTCGAATATTGATTCCATTTATCATAAAGCATCAAATCGACATTGATAAAATGGGCAGAACTCACCCCCACAATGTCGTACTTATCTGCCTCAACTAACAGCCGAGTCATGGCGTAAATATCATCCATTTCGTTGCCCATATCGGTATCAAACCAAATCTTTTGTTTTTGGGCAAAAGTAGTTGAGAAGGAGAAAAGAAGGAGAGCTAATAGTTTGACTTTCATTTGATTACGTTTTTATTTTATTCAAAATTTCTTTTTAAATGCCAAAGGATTTTCGCCCGTTATTTTTTTAAAAGTTCGATTGAAATACGATAGACTTTCAAAGCCACATTCAAAGCAAGTTTCCGAAACATTCTTATCTAACATCAAAAGGCGTTTTGCTTGATTTATACGGTAATGATTGAGAAATTCTGTAAAAGTCAGTTTTGTCATCTTCTTGAAATACCGACAAAAAGCGGCATCGCTGAGGTTGCTCATTTGGGAAATTTCCTGAATTTCTATTTTACGCTGATAATGTTCATCAATAAAACCATAAATCTTTTTCAAACGCTCTTGCTCTCTTCTATTATACTGATTTTTAGGAACTTGCGAATGTAAAAGAAAGGCATCTGGGGCTTCAGCTAAAGTTTTTAAGATTTGGAGAATGGTTAAAAATTGCTCAAAATAAGATAATCTATGAGCATTTTTAAAGAGTTCTCCTATCTTATTTTTAGTTTCTGTTCCAAAGCAAATTCCAAATTTAGAAGCCTCAAAAATATTTTGGATTTCCTTCAACTCGGGAGTATTTACGAACGCATTTTCCAAGAATTTGGGCTGAATATGCAAGACGGTTTTTTCATAATTGGTCTTGATTCCATAGTCAAAATTGAGATGGGGAATATTTGAACCAATAAAAACTAAATCGCTTTCTTCAAAACGAGCAATGTGTTCGCCTACATGCCTTGTTCCTGCCTCCGCTTCAATAAAAACCAGTTCAAGTTCTGGATGAAAATGCCACATAAAAAAGTCATTCAACTTAGGGTTTATCAGCCAGTTGAAGGATGTATCGGCACTAATTGGACTTATTTTTTCTAATTCAATTTTCATGGGATGAGGATTGGGGATTATGGATTGGGTAATCAGGGATTAGGAATTATACTCCTAATTCAAAATGATTGTAAAAATGTTTGGCTAAAATATTCTCTCCCTTTAATCCCTAATTAACCAATCCTTAAGTCCCAATACATCTATTTTGTACAATTTCAACCTAAATATACTCTAAAAAATCAATATAGTTCAAATTTAGGTATTTATTGAGGTAGTTTTCTGAAAAAAATAAAGCAAAATTTGTATCATTATTTCAAGCTAAAACATTGAAAATCATGGAACAAACAGCAACGGCTACCACAATGATGCCCACTATGGCAACCCCTAAAATAGCTAACAAAAACCATTTAGATAAACCTGGCAATCCCTCCACCGCCACCAGTAGTGCTTTGAAACTCAACGACCGCTCAAATGGCGAACCGTTGCGGATTTTGAGTGAAGACGATTGGGCTTTTTGGATTGAAAACGGTTATGTTATCATCAAAAATGCCGTTCCGAGAGAGCAGGCTCTCGAAACCGCTAAATTTCTGTGGGAGTTTGAAGAAAAAGACCCAAATAATCCCGATACTTGGTACACCGCCCCCCGTGCCGAAATGCAGATGAAAGAATTGGCTGGCACAGGTATGGTAGAGGTTTATAATAATCAACATTTATGGAATAATCGCCAAATGAAACGGGTGCATGATGCCTTTGCGGATATTTGGGGAACGGAGAAATTATGGGTAACTATTGACCGTGCGAATCTTAATTTACCCATCCGTCCAGGCTTTGAATATAAAGGTTTTATCCACTGGGACTATGACCCTGAAACCAAGCCTCAAAACGTGCAAGGTGTACTAGCATTAGCCGACCAAACTGATGAAAACATGGGCGGATTTCAATGTATTCCAGAGCTTTACAGAACTTATGATACTTGGAAATTGACCCAACCAGAAGACAGAAATCGCTTTAAACCAGACACATCTGCCTTCGAGGGAATGTATCACCGTGTGAAATTAGAGGCGGGAGATTTATTAATTTTCAACAGCACCACACCACACGGAATTCGTCCGAATAACTCAACGGATAAGGTCAGAATTGCTCAATATATCTCCATGATGCCAGCCGAAGAAGACAACGAAGCCATGAGAGATTGGCGGGTAAATTCTTGGAAAAACCGTATCTCTCCCGAAGGATACGCCTTCCCAGGCGACCCCCGAAATTGGGAACAAACAAAATACGAAACAGCAGAGTTGAATGAGTTAGGTAAAAAATTATTAGGTTTAGAAAAATGGTAATTTAGAGGTTCGATGCGACGGTCGCATCGAATCACGAGCATCTAGCATCGAAAACCGAACATCGAAATTATGGTAACAGACAAAAATATTTACACTAAACTCAACAACGGAATTCAGATGCCTTTGTTGGGCTTAGGTGTGTATGATATGCACAAAAAAGAAGCAGAAGATGCTACTAATCAAGCACTTGACGTGGGTTATCGCTTAGTTGATACGGCTTCAATGTACGAAAATGAAGCGGAAATTGGCAATGCAATTCGCCAAAGTAATGTGCCGAGAGAGCATATTTTCTTGACTACCAAAGTCAATAATTCTGAGCAAGGATATGTCCAAACTTTGCGGTCTTATGAACGAAGTTTGAAAAAATTACAAACGGATTATGTCGATTTGTACCTAATCCATTGGCCCATCAAAGCTACTCGAAAAGAGACTTGGAAAGCTCTTGAAACCATCTATCAAGAAAAGCGAGTTCGGGCAATTGGTGTGGCAAATTATTTATTGCCTTTTTTGGATGAATTGAAAGAATATTCAACAATTACTCCTGCCCTAAATCAGGTAGAATTTAGTCCTTATTTGTATTTAGAGGATTTATTGAAACATTGTCAATCACAAAATATTCAACTACAAGCCTATACGCCCTTGGTGCGTGGCATGAGGATGGACGACCCGAAACTGCAATCATTGGCAAAGAAATACGAGAAAACGCCTGCCCAAATTATCTTACGTTGGATAATCCAACTGGGAGTATCTGCCATTCCAAAATCATCGAATCCAGCCCGTATTAAGGAGAATTTTGATATTTTTGATTTCGAAATTAGTCAAGAAGACTGTCAATTTATCAATACATTCAACGAAAATTTCCGCATTATAGATGACCCGATGGAGATGTATTAGAGGTGAGTTTATGAGCTTAAAGTTTATGAGTAGTTGGGATGATAAATTCTTTACATTAGCTCATATTTTCTTCTCTCATAAACTTATAAACTTTTCACTCATTAACCCAAAAAATAAATGAAATCACTTTCAAAAATTATTACAATTTTCCTCCTTTTCCTACTTGTTGGACTATCAACTTATGCCCAAAAGGTTAAAAAACCAAGCCTTAAAATGTCGCACAAAACTGAGAAATTATTACGTCATGTCGTAATTTTTAAATTTAAAGATACCTCCTCACCCGAAGACATACAGAAAGTAGCCGATACTTTTTATGCCTTGAAAGGACAAGTTCCAGAAATTGTAGCCATGGAATGGGGCATTAATAATAGTCCTGAAAACTTCCATCAAGGTTTTACACACTGCTTTATATTATCATACCGTTCGGAAAAAGACTTAGCGATTTATCAAGAAAATCCAGCTCACAAGGCATTTCAAGAGGTTTTAAAGCCACACATGGAAAAGGTTTTTGTGGTGGATTATTGGATGAAATAAGGTCAGTTATTGGTAAAAAAATATAAAATCTCTTAATTTTACTGGAAGCCTTAATTCAAATTACTACGATATTATACTCATCTTTTGAGTATCAAAAAGGTGTGCATAAATCGTAGTTTTTTGGATAAAACTTCCCGTACCTATCCATTGAAAATTGTTCATTAAGCACAGTTTATTGAAAATTATTATTTTTCAAAATCTCCCAGAAATCCACTTCATTTTCCGCTTTACCTTTTATCCTATCTCATAATTCCTTAAATTTGTATTCGCTTTTTTAAATCCCTAATCACAATCTTGCAATTGACTCTTTTTATGATTTAATTATTTGATTATCAAGGCTTTAAATGCAAACAAAACATAAGAGTGAATTTGAGAAAAGGTTTAGACTCTAAGGGTAGATTTCATATTCACCTTCATTGATTCCAACCACCGCTTCGCTCTTTTTTTATATTCTGTTAAATTGTGTTAAATCAGTGAAGGAACAATTAGATCAAAACAATCTACCAAAACACATTGCCGTTATTATGGACGGGAACGGGCGTTGGGCAAAACAACAAGGATTCGTAGATAGAGTTTTTGGACATCGCAACGCCATTAAAGCCGTAAATGAAGTAATCGAGGGTTGCGGAGAATTAGGTATTGGGTATTTAACGCTCTACGCATTTTCAACTGAAAACTGGAATCGCCCAAAAGCGGAAGTGGATGCTTTGATGATGTTGTTGGTAAAAACCATTAAGGACGAATTGCCCAAAATGCAGAAGAATAATATTCG
>JANPIG010000864.1:0-1506 GCA_031424875.1 Cytophagales bacterium | reverse complement strand
AAAGTTTAGATGCTAAAAGTGGGTTACAAGAGGAAGCAAAACACGTCTTGGATTTATGTTTATCTTGCAAAGGTTGTAAATCTGAATGTCCTTCCAAAGTGGATGTGGGTAAAATGAAATCTGAATTTTTACAACATTATTATGATAAAAATGGCGTGCCTTTCAGAACAAAAATGATTGGCAATTTCACTAAATCTCAAGCCTTAGCATCCTTATTACCAAGCGTTTATAACTTTTTTGTAAAAAATAATTTTACTGCAAATATTACCAAGAAAATCTTGGGTTTTGCTCCTGAAAGGTCAATTCCTACCTTGGGAGAAACCACATTAAGGAAATGGCAAGATGAAAGAATTAAAATTCAACAGAAAAGAGAAAAAAATAGTGTACATTTTTCATCCGTAAATTTGGGCAGACGTCGTCCCCAAGGAAAAGTTTATTTATTTTGTGATGAATTTACAAACTTTAATGATGTAGAAATTGGAAAAAAAGCGATCTGGCTTCTCACGGCTTTGGGCTACGAAGTTCACATTCCAAAACACCTTGAAAGTGGGCGAACTTACCTATCAAAAGGCTTGGTGAAAGAAGCAAAAAAGATTGCTATTCAAAATGTTATTTTACTTTCAGAAGCTATAAAAGATAATACGCCCATCTTGGGTATTGAACCATCAGCAATCTTGACGCTACGTGATGAATATTTGGAATTAGTGCCTCCACACCTCATGGCAGATGCCGAAAGAATTGCTGAAAATGCCTATCTAATTGATGAATTTTTAGCCCAAGAAGTTGATAAAAAGAAAATTACTAAAGATCTTTTTACCAGAGAAAAACGCTTGATAAAACTGCACGGACATTGCCATCAAAAAGCTTTATCATCATTAGTACCTACCAAAAAGATTTTATCGTTACCAGAGAATTATGAAGTACAGCTGATTCCCTCGGGTTGTTGTGGTATGGCGGGTTCATTTGGTTATGAAAAAGAACACTATGAAGTATCTATGCAAATTGGCGAATTAGTGTTGTTCCCAACCATTAGAAAACAAGCAGAAGATGTTATTATTGCTGCCCCAGGCACCAGTTGCCGTCATCAGATTATGGATGGGACTGGAAGAAAATCACAACATCCCGTGGAGATTTTATGGGATGCCCTTCTGTAGCACGGGACTTACGCAGTCCGAATCTGTTCTACATGAAAATACTCGCTCGGAGCTAAATCTCCCAACAAAATATTCCCAATCCGAATTCTTTTTAATTCCAACACCTCATAACCCAATTTATAGCACATTCGCCTAATTTGGCGGTTTATGCCTTGTACTAAAGTAATTCTGAAAGTAAAATTATCCACTTTTTCAACTGAGCAAGGTAAAGTCTTTTTTCCTAAAATCGTAATCCCCAAAGACATTTTGAAGACAAAATCCTCCGAAATTTCTTTATCTACTTTAACTAAATACTCCTTCTCAGTCTGATGTTCACTTCGAAGGGTTTTGTCAAAAAGTCTCCCATCATTTG
>JANPIG010000863.1:0-10622 GCA_031424875.1 Cytophagales bacterium | reverse complement strand
ATCCCCATTCACATCGCCAATGGCCACTGAATAAGGATTTGTTCCTGTGGTAAAATCAACTTTAGAGGCAAAACTACCCGTGCCAATGTTACCGTTAATGGACGTATTGCGGTAAATCGAGACCGTATTGGAACCATAATTTGCTACGACTAAATCGGTCTTGCCATCCCCATCCAAATCGCCCATGGTTACTGAATAAGGATTGGTTCCCGTAGTAAAATCCTGCTTGCCTTCAAAACCTGAAGCATACATTGCAGTTTTTGCGGGGCTGTAGGTGGGGGTAAAATTACGCAAACTGGAGACCGCTAAACTGATGCCCGTGTTTAATAAAGTGATGGGAGCATAAGTAGCCCCCGAAGGCACGGTAACCGTGACACTGGAAGCGGTGGCGGCGGTAACACTGGCACGGGTAGCCCCAAAAAATACAATGTTGTTAGCTGGAGTGGTATTAAAATTAGTACCCGTGAGCGTTACTACATCCCCTGGTTTGGCACTGATAGGGTTAAAGGAGCTAATGACTGGAACTTGGGCAAAAGCGGTAAATGTGCTACTCAACAATAGTACAAAAAGTAATAAATATATAGATTTGTAAGCGACTTTTTTCATCAGGGTTTGATGTGTTTAAAATTAGTATTTATCTAAAAAGTAATCAATTTGTTAGTACATCCGCCACAAAATTTGTCAGATATGGAGTTCCGTTAAATGGGTAGCAACCTTCCCCCGAAAGAGATGTTGTTTAATTTTACCCAACGTGTTTCATCATTTGAGCGTTAAAAACTTTAATTTGATTGGTTTTTGCGGTCTGCTTTGTAGGATTACAAAATTATCCCCAAACTACCCACTTGACAATCATTGATATCAATGATTTTTCGCTAATATTGGCGTATAAAATCATTAAAATCAATGATTTTGGCTGAATACTGATTATAATTGTAAACTATGAATACATTTTTCCAACTTTTTTCAAAGATTATATTTTCAGGTCTTCTGATTTTATTAGGTAGGGGGAATCTTATTGCCCAGCAAAAACATTTACTACAATCTCCCAATGGTATTAGGGAAATAGCCATGCAACATTGGTCACCTGACGAAGGACTTTCACAAGGTCAAATCTATGATATGGTGATAGACCATTTGGGTTATCTTTGGATTTCTACCAAAGAAGGATTGAACCGTTTTGATGGCAATTCATTTAAAGTGTATCGACACACCGCTGATAACCCAAAATCAATTGTTGATAATTATGTCACAGCTTTATTAGTCGATCATAAGAATCAAATATGGGTGGGGACTTATACGGACGGCTTAGATTGTTTTGACCCAAGCACTGAAACTTTTACGCATATTAGCCTCAATGAGTTAAATAAAAAAGATTCACGCCTGCATAATATTACTTCAATTCAAGAGGCAGCGAATGGAAGAATTATGGTAAGTATTGGCAATGATTTCAGGATAATTGAACAAAATAAAGAAGGACTTCGGATTAGAGATATCAAGGAAGTATATCCAGAAATTTATCGTGCTTTTCAAAACAATTTTTCTTACCATAACTTGGTTTGCCAAACCAATGGAACGTTATGGATAAATTATCAAGAGCATATTTTTCGCTATTCAGGTATGGGTCTCGAGCAAATTTCGATTGATAAATCTTTCCTTAAAGGCAATTCAACACCTATTAAGATGTGGGAAAATCCCTTCACGAAACAAATGTGTTTGGTGAAGGGTAACAGCCTATTTCGATATGATAACACGCTCAATAAATTTTTGCCTTGGCTGGAATTACCCAAACCTTACACTTTTTTAGGCTTTATCATTACTGATAGAGAAGGGAATATTTGGACAAAATATAAAAATAAATTTTTTCTGAGAATTGATGCTAAAACTCAAGTATTTGAATTGGTGCAACCTGTTGCAATGGGTTTAGATGAGGGTACAATTATGCTTTCTTCTGAAGTTGATAAACAAGGAAACGTTTGGTTGGGGTCTAATGGCTGGGGAATTTTTAAGATATCCCCTACAAACTTATTTTTCAAGAAAATTAAATCTTATGCCCGTAAAAAATTCGATCATGTATGGCCGTTCCGGATTTCAAAAAAAGGAATAAATGCCATTTACGACCCCAATATCATTTCTGATTGGATCAATAAACTCGAACGTTCTAACCTTTATCAGAGAGGTTTTCGGAGAAGTGGATATGCTGAAAATTTTGCGGTGGATGGAGAGGGTAATTACTGGTTTGAATTAATAGATCCATTCAATAAAAAGGCAGTAATTATTAAAATGAATGCCCTTTCAGGCGTTTACAAAATAATAAAAGAAAAGAATATTTCTGATTCAGATGAAGGATTCAGAGGTTTTCAGCCCATTTTTTCAGAAAAAAAAAGTCGAATATGGGCAGCTGAATTTTCAAGAGCAGATTCTGTAAAAATACATTTATTAGAGCAAAGTGGTAAAACAAGTAGAGAATTCATTTTACCAGTAATCCAAAAATCGCCCTCCGAAGAAAGAATAATTAGTGATTGGACTGAAGACCAAAATGGAACAATTTGGTTTGCGACGACCACTGGCTTATTTGCTCTTTCCCCCGAAACAGGTCGGTGGAAAGTATATCGTGCGGGTGGAGAAAAGAATAAATCCCTCTCTTTAAATAAATTACTGAGCGTTTGTCTCGACCCTTATCAACCGCAAAAGTATATATGGATAGGTACGGAAGGTGGTGGGCTGAACCGTCTTGATAAAACAACGGGCAATATCATCATTTTTGATATTGGAAATGGTTTGCCCAACAATGTCATATATTCGATACAAAGCGATAAACATAAGAATTTATGGTTGAGTACCAACAATGGTATTTGCCTTTTTAACCCTGTTTCATTCAAAAGCCGAAACTTTGACAAATCTCATGGATTGGAAGGAAATGAATTTAACCGTTTTCAGTTTAGTAAATCAAGTACTGGTGAAATTTTTCTTGGAGGAGTTGGATTCAGTGTCCACTTCAATCCAGAAGATTTTTATACTTTTACTCCCCCCGCAAAAATTGTCATCAATGGTTTAAAAATCTTGAATAAGGAAATTGAGGTTAATAATCAAGGTACACAAAAAGAGTTAAATATTACTAAAGCAATAGAATACATGAGTAAACTTTCTTTACACCATAACCAAAGCATGATTAATTTCAGTTTTGCATTGTTAGACCTCAAAAACCCAGCTTCTAATTATTATCGGTATAAGCTAATAGGCCTGTATGATGATTGGGTAGATAATGGCAAAAAGAATGAAGCAATTTTTACCAATATGGAACCAGGGACCTATACATTTATGGTATCGGGACATAATGGCGATGGCGTATGGAGCCAACCAACACAAATGGAATTAGAAATCAAACCAGCTTGGTGGCAAACATGGTGGCTCAAAGCTATTGGGTTTCTCATTTTTATATTTTTGCTTTATGCGTTTTTTCAATACCGAATTTCCAAAGCCGTGGAGATGGAAAAACTCCGTAATCGTATTGCACAAGACTTACATGATGAAATTGGTTCTACCCTTAGTAGCGTGAGTATTTATAGCTTGGCATTATCAAAATCATTTGACCACCTACCCGAAAAATCTGGACAAATCATTGATAAAATATCTGATAGTACCATCAATATGATGGAAACGATGAGCGATATTGTTTGGAGCGTGAACCCAGCTAATGATTCGTTTGAAAATCTGATAAATCGGATGAGAGCTTATGCTTCGTCAGTAACCGAAGCGGCTGATATAAAACTTGATTTTGAAAGTGATTGGAAACTTAACAAAGTCAACATTACCATGTTACAGCGAAAAAATATATACCTCATTTTTAAAGAAGCAGTAAATAATTCGTTGAAACACTCCGACTGCAACGATTTGAGCGTAAAGTTGTTCATAATTGGCAAGAAATTATCACTTTTAGTAACTGATAATGGAAAAGGCATGGCAGAAGACAATAATTTTGAGCAAAAGATGGGCGGTAATGGCATTTCAAATATGCACTCACGGTCAAAGGAATCTAATGGTTCAATTAGCATTACATCCAGACTTGAAGGGGGTACAGCCGTTCAATTCAGTATAATGGTATGATAAATACCTGGTAATAAATCATTGAAATCAATGATTTATGAAATGGGTTAATTATTTTACTTTTGTTTTATGAAATACCGAATAGTAATTTTTGATGACAATAAAAGCCGTCGAGATAGCTTAAAAACATTAATCTCCATGATTGATGACATGGAATGCGTGGGTGAATTTGAAGATTGTCGGCAAGTATTGGATAAAATTAAACTTAGTCAGCCCGATTTGGTATTGATGGATATTGATATGCCTCACGTGAATGGGATTGAAGGGGTGAAGTTGATAAGAACAGAATACGCTACCCTCAAAATCATTATTCAGACTGTTTTTGAAGACGATGATAAAGTATTTAGTGCCATTTGTGCTGGAGCAGACGGATATATACTCAAACAGACTGCTCCCAATAAACTATTAGAGGGTATGCGGGAAGTTATGGGAGGTGGAGTTCCGATGAGTCCTATCATTGCAAAAAAGGTATTGTCGCTCGTAAAAATACAACATAAGGTTTTTAGTAAACCTGATTTTGAACTCACTAAAAGAGAGCTCGAAATTTTAAAATTTTTGGCCATGGGTTATAGTTATAAAATGATAGCCGAGGCTTGTTTTATTTCCTATGCCACCGTAAACACGCACACTTCCAATATTTACGCTAAACTCAAAGTTGAATCGGTGGGAGGGGCGGTTTCCATGGCAATCAATAAAGGACTGATAGCAATGGATTGATTTTTGTAGGGGGCTAAAATAGTTTGCTACTTATACAAAGCAAATCGTAATTTTAGCATCAGCATGAAATTGATTTTCAATCCGTAAGTGCTTCTCTCTTACCAAATAAACCATGGTTTATCTGGTAAGAAATTGATTTGTTTATTACAAAATGATTTTAAAATATTAGGAGATTATCAAAAAGTGTAGGGAAAATGAAAATTATTGTACTCAGCCAAAAACTAATTATTCTCAATAAAATAAATTAAAACATAAGTTTCTTTTTTACACTTTTTGTTGCAATCAAGTTTTAGCATACCTTTAAGTGGTTGAGCAAAAGTTATCGTGTTTATCAATTATTACTAATTGGGGCAGTATTTACAAGAAATGTCCCTGACATACCCGAAAATTTTTGCTCGACTAATTAAAAGCGCTTACTCGCCCAAACTAAAAACGTATTCTTCTCTTTTGGTAAACCCAATTTTTGAATGATATTGATGCTATGTCCCTCAACGGTTTTTTCGTAAATGAATAATAATTCGGGAATCTGTCAGGACGCTTTATGTTGAGCGGTTAATTCTACGATTTTCTTTTCGGCAAAAGTTAATTTTAATAGTTCAGAATTGTGGTCAATATTTTTATCAATCTTAAGGTCATTATTCAAATTTGGGTTGATGTATTGGTTGCCATTAGTTGTATGTATTCTATGATTAATTGTCATCGTGCAGATACCTATTTCTATCTTTGTACCGAAAAAATTACTACTCAAATAACCTATAAAAATTATAATGAAACAATTTTCCAATTGCTTAAAATATCTGTTTTTATATAGTCTGTTATGCCTTTCATCTTTGTCGTTCAGTCAATTAAAAACATTTAATTTACAGAAAACCGAAAAGCATTTCAGCATTGCTGATGGCTTATCCAATAGACAAATTAATGGCAGTTTTATTGATAAAAATAAACAAATCTGGTTTCTGACCAATAATAAAATCGGGCTTTTTGAGTTTGGAAAAATTAATAATTTTTTCTTGTCCAAAACCTTCTCAAACCGAGGATTTAATTCGGCTTACGAAGATGCTAACGGCAATTTTTGGGTTTCTGAAAATTTTGAATGGTATTATCCTTTCAATGTTCAGCGTTGCGTTATCTTTAATCCAACTTCCCATCATACTATTCCCGTAGAAAGTTACATTCATAAGAAAATTGCTATCCATTCTATCGTTTCAGATGCCCAACATCAAATTTTTATTGGTACAAAAGATGGTCAGGTTTTTCGGTTTGATGTAAAGAAAAAGACTCTTCAATTGATTTCAACTTTTTCTAAAATGCCCGTTAAACTCTTGTACGCCAATAAGAGAGGATTGTTTGCCTGTCTTGAAAAAGATTCCAGAAGAGATAATACGTTGATTCAACTAAATTATGAAGGAAAAATTATTAATCAAACGGATTTGAAAGGAGTATTTGTAAGGTCAATGCTTGAAGTTGAAAACAAGTTATTCTATGTGACGCTTGGCTTGGGAAAAATTGGTTTAAATGAAATTGGAGGAAATTTTAGAAAGTCATTTCTAACATCTGTCAATGCGTATTTGAGCAATATTACGTATTCAGCGTTTAATAAAATGCTAATTATCAATGATGGGAAAATAATTACCTTTTATGATAAAAACTATAAACTAATCCTACAAGAAAACTACAATTTTGAAACGCACGAAATTGCTCATGATGCCATTGGAAACTTCATTTTGTCCACCAATAATGGCGTGCATATCATGCAATTCAACGAAAGGAAATTTCGTATTTTTCTCAAAAATAACGATTCCGAGAATATCAATGAAAATTTTTCGTGCAGAAAGATTCTGAAAGTTGACAATCATCAAATCATTGTTAATACCAATAAAAAAAGACAATTAATTAATCTTAAAACGGGCATTGCAAAACCATTGCATGATTTTAAAAATGAAAATGAGAATAATCCTCACTTTGTATTATCAAACTTAAAAGACAAAAATGGCAATTTATTATTTGGCGAAGATGCTTTGGTGAAAACTAATATTTTGACCATGAGGGATGAAGTTTTGTGCAGTTTCGATAACATCAAAATCTGGAAAATTGCGGAATATAAAGATGGATATTTATTGGGTTTGGAAAAAAAAGGAATCATTTATTATGACAAAAAGACGAAGAAAATAACCCCATTTTCAACCGTAAATTCTACTTTTGAAGCTTCCATTGTCTATGATTTTTTTGTGGATAAAAATGGCATATTCATCGCTTCAGAAGTGGGTTTTTATCAATTAGCAAATAATAATACAAAATTGAAAAAAATCAAATTTCCTTTGAGTGAAGACCTACAAATGACATGTTTTTCGATACAAAAAGATAAAAAAAGTCCGCAGCAATTATTGCTCGCAACACTCAATGGGATTTGGATTTATGATTTACAAAAACAGCGTATCCGTTCATTTTTGCAAGAAAAAAAATACGAACGCAAGAAATATTTGTCTGCCTATCGTACCAAAAATGGTGTTTGGGCAAGTACTGAAGAAGGAATTTGGCACTTTGATGACAATGGTAATTTGATGAAAATTTATACCGTTGCTGATGGACTAACTTCCAATGAATGTAACCGTTTGGCTCACTTTCAGGACGAAAAGGATAACTTATACTTTGGGGGAATTAACGGGTTAAATATCTTGAATCCATCGGATTTTTCTAACAAAATAGAGAAAAAGTTTTTCTTGAAAATGGATTCTATTTGTACTTATCAAGACACGACCAAAAGCCGAGTTTTTGTCAATTTTAAAAATTCTGTTTTGTTACTCAACCGAGGCGAAAATACCTTGAGATTAATATTTTCCTACGAAGATTTCAAATATACTTGCGACAAAAAATATTACTACCGCACCGATAAATCTTTGACCAAAGAATGGCAATTACTCATCGACCGTAGATTGCTGCTCAGTAATGTTGATTATGGTGCGACAACCGTTGAGATTATGGTGGTTAGTTGCGATGATTTTCTGAATGCTGACATTAAAAAAATTACCATTAATCGTCCCAATCCGTTGTACTTGACTTGGTATTTTTGGGTAATAATATTTGTCTTAATCGGCTTATTGATCTGGGGAACTATAAAGTTTTCAACCTACCAATTGAAACGCCGTAATGAAATACTCCAACAAAAAGTAGATGAGCAAACAATATCACTCCAAGATAGTTTGACCTTGAAAGAAACGCTTTTGGGGTTACTCGTGCACGATGTGCGATACCCCGTGCAGAGTTTTTATGGGATTACTAAAAAGATGGCGTATCTCATCAAAAATAACGATATCGAAAGACTTCTTTTGCTTGGCACTGAAACTGAAAACAAAAGTAAAAAAGTGCTTTGGTTGATTGATGAGCTGGTTTATTGGGTAAAAGGCACGAATGCTAATTTCAAACCAAGTCTGAAAGAATGTAATTTGGGTGAACTTATTGAACAGATTTTTGAGATTTATACCGATGAACTACAACGCAAAACCCTTACTTATACCCTCATTAATGGCGATACAATCGGCAAGATTGAGCAAAGTTTATTCGTGATTGTGATGCGAAATTTAATCTTCAATGCGGTGATTCATTCAAAAAGCCTAACGAAAATTAGGGTTGTGATTGAATCTAAAAATGATAATTTCCAAATCGTAATAACGAACGAAGTAAAAAATAATGATAACGTTTCAGACCTGGGAATGGGCGTTGGAATGATTCTTTTAGTTCCTATTTTAGAGAAAGCAAATTTCAAGATTGAGAGTTCTCAAAATGACCATATTTTTATGAGTAAATTATTTATAAAATTGCAAAAATGAAAATCTACAATTGTTTAGTATTAGAAGATACCCTCGGCGACCAATTAGCGATTGAGATGATTTTATGCGAATTTCCCGAAATTGAAGCTACCTATGTCAAGACCCCAAAATGCTTTTTACAAGAATTATCCAAGAAATCCTACCAGATTTTTATCGTTGACATCATGTTAAATGATGCCTTGACGGGTATTGATTTGATTCATTCCATCACGGATAATTCTGCATGGGTAATTATTTCGAGTTCGATGGATAGCAAGGATTATTATGAGCATTACAAAACCTTGAAGTTCAAAAAGTTCTACATCAAAAAGCCAATTGATGAGTTTGTTTTTAAAACTAACATTGAGTCGTTCTTATTCAACAAACAAATCATAAAAAGTGAAGAAATTGAAGCGAACGAAGAATCTTTTATGATGCTAAAACAGGGAAATTATCTTTACAAAGTTCTATATTCCGAGATTTTGTTTATCGAAACCGCCGACCATGCCACCACGGTTTATACCCAAAAAAGTAAATATACGACCTACAATTCTTTGAAATTTTTTGAAGAATTAATGGTTGGTTTTGAGAAGGCTAATCGTAATACGCTCGTAAATATGGATGCAGTGAAACGAATCAATTTAAAAGAAAATTTTATAGAAATTCATACTTACCAAATCCAGATTAGCCGAGGTAGTAGGCAGTTTTTCGTGGATAAATACTTAGATAAAGTAGTATGATTTAAGGTATCAGATGAATGAGATTACCATTCACGTAGTAAAACTGACAGTTCACGTTATGAATTCAGACAATAGATGCCCGATTTTATGAGTATTGACAATCTTTGTGGTCAAATCCCACAAAGAGTATATGAAAAAGCTGACGTGCCTCGTGTTGGAAGACTCCCTTACCGACCAACTATCCATTGAGATTGTATTAAACCAATATCCTCAAATCACACCTTTTTACGTCCGAAATTCCCAAGAATTTCAGCACGAAGTTTATCAACACTCCTACAACCTCATCATTACTGACATTAAACTGCAAGACTCAGTTACGGGTATTGACCTTATTCAGCCCATTAAAGACGCTTCGTTGTGGGTAATTATTTGTAGTGCTTATGATAGTGAAAGGTATTATGAGCAATACGAACCCTTGCCTTTCACCAAATTCTATCTTCAAAAACCATTAGACGAATTTATCTTCAAAATGTATATTGAGTCCTTCCTTTTTGCCAACGCATAGATTTAATTTTCAAAGCTTTACCATTCACGTAGTAAATGTTACAATTCACGGTGTAAAATCAACAGGCCGGTTTTTTAGATTGGTTTTGCGAGTAATATTTGTTCCGAAAATCTATCACAATAGTTCGATTTAGAAAATACTTAAAATTTTAAATATGAAAACGTACAAACAAAAAGGTAACAATACACTCCTGATTTTAAATCAAAAAACCTCAGTGAAGGTGCTGATTAACAGCGTGATATTAATAAAAGGGTACATTAATTACACTAAATTTTACATGGAAAGTGGGAAAGAAAAAACGGTGGCTCATTCCATCAAATTCTTTGAAAATCATCTTGAGACGCATGGTTTTTTAAGGGTTCATCGGGCTTTTATGATTAATCCGAATTATGTAAAAGCCTACAATTCTGAACAAGAGGTCTTGACAATGAGCAACGGACAAATCGCCAATATTTCAAGAAGGCGGAAGCATACTTTGAAAGGGTGGGTTTGCTGAATTACCATTAACGTATGAAAGGTTTCCATTTACGATGTATCATTACCAAGTGAGAACATATATTTCGACGATCATTATAACATCCTGCATCAAATTTTGCCCAGACAAATTTTTAGTACTCAATTTTTAAAAATAGCATAATGAATCCAAAACATTTACAATCGAATTTAATTATTTTTAGCCTAATGCTTTTTTGCTTGACTTGCTTCACCACTTTTGCTCAGCAAACCAAAAAAATCTCTTTGCAAGGCTTT
>JANPIG010000862.1:0-3887 GCA_031424875.1 Cytophagales bacterium | reverse complement strand
GAAACCCTTTGGGATATTGAGAGAGTTTTGAATATCCAATTATTAGTGAGTAGTCCCAAAAAAGAGCCTGTAAATTTTGATGGAGATGCCCTTAAAACTTTTTTAATGAAAGAAGTTCAAAATGCCGTAGAACGATTTTATGCCAGAGGTGAAGTGGTTGCTTCTTAACAGTAATGATTTATGCTTTTTAAATACCAAACCCCAGACCCCCGCCATCCATCGGGGGTTTATATTTACAACACATTATGAAAACAATAGCTCAATTAACCGCAACACTAAAAAAGAAAAACATCATTGGAAATGCTGAAATAGCAGTTTCTGAAATTATTATTGATTCTCGGAAGGTTTCAGCGGGTTCGATGTTTGTGGCTTTGAAGGGGACACAGGTGGACGGACATACCTTTATCCAGAAGGCGATTAAAATGGGGGCAACCTCTATTTTTTGTGAAGATTTGCCTGAAAATCAATCAGATAGCGTTACTTATATTCAAGTACCAGATGCGGCAGAAGCATTAGGATTTATAGCGAATGAATTTTATGATAATCCCTCTAAAAAACTAAAATTAGTGGGTATCACAGGCACAAATGGTAAGACTACTACGGTTATGCTTCTGTTCCGTTTATTTCGCAATTTGGGCTATCGTTGTGGCTTGATTTCAACGGTTCAGAATCAGATTGATGAAGAGGTAATTCCTTCCACACACACCACGCCCGATGCTGTTAGCCTTAATCAATTATTGGCAAAAATGGTACAGGAAGGCTGTACACACACATTTATGGAGGTAAGCTCACACGCTGTAGTGCAGCATCGCATTACGGGAGTGTCGTTTACGGGAGCAATTTTCTCCAATATTACCCACGACCATCTTGATTTTCACGGGACTTTTGATAACTATATCAAAGCCAAAAAAGGCTTCTTTGATGCCTTACCAAAGACGGCTTTTGCTTTGATAAATATAGACGACCGCAGAGGGGTAGTGATGGTGCAAAATACCAAGGCAAGCATTAATACTTATTCCTTAGAAACGTTGGCAACGGTGAAAGGCCGAATTGTTTCTGACAGCATTTATGGCTTGCAAATGGAAGTGGATAATCAAGAGATTCATTTTCAATTAATTGGCACTTTCAACGCCTATAATTTGTTAGCTATATACGGGGCAGCGGTATTGTTGGGTGAAGATAAAAATGAGGTTTTGGTAGAAATGTCAGCCCTGAAAACTGCCCCAGGACGCTTTGAACAAGTAGTTTCTATAAAAAATCAGAAAGTTGGCATTGTAGATTATGCCCATACTCCTGATGCTTTAGAGAATGTTTAAAACCATTAACCAAATCAAAGGAGGCAATCAGCGAGTGATTACGGTGGTGGGTTGTGGAGGAAATCGTGATGCGACCAAACGCCCTATTATGGCAAAAATCGCTTGTGAATTATCGAATAATGTCATCCTGACTTCTGATAATCCACGCAATGAAGACCCTGCGGAGATTTTAGAACAAATGCGAAAAGGCGTTCCTCCAATTGATTTTAAAAAGACAAAAATTATTGAAGACCGAAAAGAGGCTATCTTATTGGCAGTCAATGAAATAGCCCAAGACGGAGACATTATTTTAGTAGCAGGAAAAGGACACGAAACCTATCAAGACATCAAAGGCGTAAAACATCATTTTGATGATAAGGAGGTTTTGATGGAGGCTTTATTATGAGTACATATCAAGAAGAAATAACCGTCTTTGCTGACGTGATTATACCCGTTGCCATCCCGAATTTATATACTTATCGGGTGCCACGTGAGTATGCCAATTCCATTCAGGTTGGGGCCAGAGTAATTGTGCAGTTTGGCAAAACGAAGGTTTTGACGGCTGTGGTGGCGAAATTACATAACAAACCTCCCGAAAAATATCAGGCAAAATATGTGCTTGAATTATTGGACGATGCCCCACTGGTTACACAGCAACAGATTGACCTATTCCATTGGATAGCAGGTTATTATATGTGTACTGTGGGCGAGGTAATGAACATTGCTTTGCCATCAGGCTTGAAGATTTCGAGTCTTTCTAAGGTTCAATATAACCCAGAATTTTCTTATCCCGAACTCCTGACCGACCGTGAGAAGGACATCATCGAAGAATTGAAAAAACATCAATCTTTGAACTATGATGAACTCGCCCGTTTTGCCGAAGTCAAGAATGTTTATCATATTATTAAATCACTGATTCAGAAAAAAGCTATTATCATTTTTGAGGAAGTGAAGGAAAAGTATTCGCCTAAAATTGTCAAAAAGGTGAAGTTAAATCCTTTTTACGAAGACGAAAATCATCTAAAAGCACTCATCAATGACTTAGAAAAAAAACCTCAGCAGTTAGACGTATTGTTGAATTACCTTCGCTTTGTTCCCGTCCTCCGTTCGCCCGAATTAAATGCTAAAGGCTTAGAAAAGAACGCTTTAACTAAGGCAGAAGTATCAGATAGTGCTTTGAAAACTTTGCTTAAGAATGGAATTTTGGAACAGTTTGAAGTGATAGTGAGCCGCTTTGAGGAAGACCTTGATTTTGTGGAAGCTCCTTCGTCTTCTCTTTCGGTTTCTCAGGAAAGAGCCTATTCCGAAATTATCCAAAGTTTTCAGGAAAAAGAAACCACTTTACTACACGGTATCACGGGTAGTGGCAAGACGGAAGTATATGTCAAATTGATTGAACAGGCTTTGGAAAGTGGTTCGCAAGTGCTTTATCTCCTGCCCGAAATTGCTTTGACCACCCAAATTGTAGTGCGTTTGCGCAAAGTTTTTGGGGATAAAATGGGCATTTATCATTCCCGTTTTTCGGATAATGAACGGGTGGAAGTTTGGAAAGGGGTTATCTCAGGAAAATTCCAGTTTGTAATAGGGGTCCGTTCGGCTATCTTCCTGCCTTTCAACAACTTAGGGCTAATAATTGTGGATGAAGAACACGAAAATTCTTATAAACAATATGACCCCGCCCCCCGCTATCATGCTCGTGATGTGGCGGTGGTGATTGCCCATAAACAAAAGGCAAAAGTGCTGTTAGGTTCTGCCACGCCTTCCATCGAAAGTTATTACAATGCCCAAACAAATCGTTATGGTTTTGTGGTAATGAAAGAGCGTTTTGGTGAAACACAATTACCTGATATTCAATTAATTAATCTTAAAGAGGCCCGTAAATTAAAGTTAGCAAAGGGAGATTTCACCAACCTGATGTTAGACCGTGTAGCACTCAATTTAGAGAAACAAAACCAAACTATTTTCTTCCAAAATCGTCGTGGATATTCGCCCTATATTCAGTGCGAAGACTGTGATAATATTGTGTCGTGCAACAATTGTGATGTTAGTTTGACCTATCATTACAACGGTCAGGAATTGCGTTGTCATTATTGCGGACACCATGAACCCATGCCCCAAACTTGTCCCGCCTGTGGCTCATTGAAGGTGCGTACTCGTGGGTACGGTACGGAAAAAATTGAGGAAGAGTTACAAATCCTTTTCCCCACCGCTAAGATTGCCCGTATGGATTTGGATACTACTCGGACTAAATCAGCCTTTCAAACCATCATCAACGAAGTAGAATCGGGAGCGGTAGATATGTTGGTGGGTACGCAAATGATAAGTAAAGGGCTTGATTTTGAGAAGGTTAGCTTAGTTTGTATCTTCGATGCCGACCGAATGATTCACTTCCCAGACTTCCGTTCGGCTGAACGTGCTTTTCAGTTGCTTACGCAAGTGGCAGGGCGTGCGGGGCGTAGAGGTACGCAGGGAAAGGTATTGATTCAGACCAATAATCCTCAACAAAAGATTTTGCAACAGGTGATTGACAATGATTATGAAGGATTGTATAAAGATGAAATCAAAGAGCGTGAAGATTTTCAATATCCTCCT
>JANPIG010000861.1:0-5744 GCA_031424875.1 Cytophagales bacterium | reverse complement strand
TATATTTTGACGAATAATACTTTTAAGATTGTCTTAAATTTCAGGGAACGCCCAAATGGGGCTCTGCATACTTCCGAAATAATCTTGACAGACCAAGGAATTTTGAAACAATGGAGTGCCTCCATAGAAAACGAATATGGCTATAAGATTCTGAAAAACAATGAATTATCATCTGACATCACTACATATTTGAATATGAATTTCTCGGGATGGCAATTTGATTATGGAATTTTAGAAACATGTTTTAGTAGTAATTGTACCAATTTTGCCAATATTAAAAATGGAGCGAAAGAACGATTTTTAATAATAGATAGTGAATTAGAAAAGAAGGATTTAATCTTAATTAGAACCCAGCTTTTGGACGAAGTAGATTTATTACCAAATATCAGAAATAGTGTATCTAATAATTATACTGCTTGGACTTATGTATCTGGAAAGGTAGTTTATGAACCTTATTTTCAGGCTACCCGTCAAGGTGGTACGGTGGTTAATCATTATCAATTTGAAATAAAAGAAAATAATGTTCAATATACCATCCGTTTGGCAGAAGATGGAAAGCTAATCTACAAATATAAAAACTGATGATTGCGATGGAAGGTAAAAGGCTTTTTGCTCTGTAGTCGAAATCTTACCCAAACATGGGGCGAAAACCGTACACCGTTTACCATTTTACTCTGAATCATTTACCTTATACCCTGTACATTTAAGACCTCCTAATGCTTGAAAAAGAGATACAATTAGTCCTTGCCTGTAAACGCAATGACCCTAAAGCACAAACCGCTTTTTACAATTTGTATAAAGGGCGGCTTTTGGGTATTTGCCGACGATATGCCCGAACCGAAGCCGAAGCGGAAGATATTTTTCAAGAGGCTTTTATCAAAATTTTTAAAAATTTACACCATCTCGAAAAGTTAGAATCAGTAAATAGTTGGGTGAAATCGTCCGTAATTAGAACTGCTATTGACCACTATCGCCAGACTATCCATGAGCGAGATCAAGTGGGCTATGAAGGTATTCTCGAAAAGTCTGATAATCAAGATGATAATATCTTTTCGAACCTGAGTAGAGATCAAGTTTTAAGTGTTATTAACACCCTGCCCGATGGTTATAGAATGATTATTAACCTCTATTTAATTGATGGATATGCCCATGCTGAGATTGCAGAAATGTTATATATCTCTGAAGGAACATCCAAATCTCAATTATCAAGAGGAAGAGAATTACTGAAAAAAGAATTATTGAAAATCGGTTATGAAGTAATAAATTGAAATACCAATGGAAAATCATAAAGAAGACATATTGAAAAAATTGCTCCAAGATACTTTCTCAGACTATGAGCCTGAGCCAAATGAGGCATCGTGGGAGAATATATTTTCTGCCATTCAGCCCAATCAGCCTACTTTATGGAATAAATCCAAACCTTGGATTGCTACAATATTAATAATACTCACGGGTATATGGCTATGGTATAACTCAACAACGGTGGAGGCAATTAATACAGAGGTTGCTTATAATAATAATGTACCGATAGGAACAATGGTAAGTGGGCGAGTAGGGACACTCGCCACGGATGAAAATTGGTTAATGAAAACACGAACAAAGAAGGGATTTGAAAATAGAATGCAGTCAGACGATAGTCAGACGGATAAGCCCACACAATTAAGGGGCAATACGAAAATCGTTCTTCAAAAGGGCAACTTCCGTAAATCTCCAAATAAATCATTGCTAAACGAAAGTATCCTACATAAGGAAATAATCATTTTAGAAAATAGTCAGAAAAATAAACCCTATCAATTAGAGAATACTACCATATCTCAAAGTATTGAAAATCAAACAATTACAAAATATATTCCGCAAGCGAAAAACAAATCCAGCCTAACAAAATATTCCAAAGAAATTATAGTAAAGATTAATACACCAAACGAGGGGGGAGAAAATCATCCGATTGTTGAAAAGCAGTTGGATGAAACCAAGATTTCAAGTAATAATTTAATCGTTTCTACAAGTAAACGAGTGGAGACAATCGGTGCAGACAATAATAAAAGTGAACAAGTGGAGACACTCGCCATAGATAGGACTACTTCTATAAACGGACGAGAAGAGGCATTTGCTTTGAATAAGGAAAACTCTATCATTGAAAAAGTACGATATATTAGCCCCCTGGAAAGCCTTCGGAATAAAGATTTTACACTGGTTAAAATAGCTTTAAATTCTCACTTGATTATGCCCGTTGTTTCCCCAAACCGTGAGACAAAACCAGTTCGTCAGCATGCGTATTTAAGCATGAGTATTACGCCTATACAAACCTATAGAATCTTAACAATTAACAACCATAATGTTCAAAATGTACAAACCAGCAACTTGTTCGATTCAGAAAGAAATGGTTGGGCTTTTGACTTAGGAGTTATGAAACCTATTGGTAAATTATGGAATTTCAGAGCAAATCTTAGTTACCTCAAAATGAGACAATGGTCTGAATATCAGATTGGTACAAATGAATTAATATTACGCAATAACAATAAGAGTAGCAGCAACAGCAATCCATCGCAAGGCAATTTAACAGAGCTTGAAGTAGTGGGACAAACCGTTTCAGAAAGTAAAAATCTACACATGGTGGGCTTGAAAATAGATGTACAAAAGTTCTTTAAAATAACACCTAAAAACCGATATTTTATCAGTACAGGTACGCAAGTAATGTATGAAAATACTCAAAAACAGAGTAATATATTTTTGAACGTATCGGCAGGTTTTCAGCATATCGTGAGCAAGACGACATTCCTAACCATTGAACCGCTTGCCTCATATAGTCTAAACAATTTTAACGATTCCAAAAGTCTCCTTCAAGCTACTGGTTACAACTTAGGTGTGAAGATGGGAGTTAGTTTTAAAATCAAATAATAACCACATAGAAATGATAGGGAAGTTAGAGAAATTAGAAGAATTAGAAAAATTAGAAAAATTAGAAAAATTAGAAATCGATATAACCAATTTTCTAAAAAACTAACATTCCTCTCCTTCCTATGTGGTAAAATATGGCATTAATTTTTTGCCCTAATCTCTGCCAAACTCCAAAGTGCCAAGCCCATCTCTGCCACGGCAAAACCAATTAAAACGGGTGGAGCCATGCCTAAAATTACAAACATCACCAAGCCCGCACAGAACAACAAACGCCCCTGCACCGTGGCTCTAACTATTTCTTTATTGCCACTCTTATAAATAGCATAATAGTAAATAGACAAAACTAAAACTAACATCCCCAAAACCCGTATCCAGATTTCAGAGGTAGGAGCAATGCCAAATATTCCTAAAAGGAAATTTGGTACGAATAAAAGCTGTAAGCCTGAAATAAGGACGTAAGCCATTTGTCCTAAAAGTGATTTATAGTGATTCTGCTGCATTATTTTTGAGTTTTAAAGGGTTGATTATCAAGTTAGTAAATATTTTTATAAAAAAGAAAACTTAAATAGTACTTGATTACGTTTATATTGAAATTCACTTTATATAAATAGAAAAAAATGACACTTAAAAATAAATTTTTTGCTCTTGCTGTCATAAGTTTTGTAGGCTTAGCATCTTGCAAAAAAAATACTGATAATGTAACTCCTTTATCTGCAACTCCTGACCTTCGTGATAGTGTGTATGCCTATTCACAAGACGTTTATTTGTGGGCAGACAATTTGCCATCGGCTACGCTTTTCAAGCCTCTCGCCTACCCTACGGCAGATTCAATCATGAAAAAAATTAGAACGTACAGCCCATTTATAAACGGAAAATATCAAGACCGTTGGAGTTTTGTAATTGATAAAGCTACTTGGGATAATGTAGTGAGTGGAAATAGCAACGATACCGGAGCAGAATATGGGTTTGCAGGAGATGGAGATTTGCGAGTAAAATTGGTTTATTCACAATCATCTGCGGGTAAACAAGGAGTAAGACGTGGATGGAAAGTATTGAAATTTAACGGAGTAGATGCCACTTATGCCAACATCAACCAATTGAATGTTGAGTTAAATAAGGCATCACAATCTGTACTTTTTCAAAAACCAGACGGCACTCAAACTACCCTGACTTTAATGGGTTCTGCCTATAAATCAGACTATATCATTAATCCAAAGGTATTTACCATTAACGGAAATAATGTAGGATATTTCAATTTTGATTCTTTCTTGGGAAGTAATTCTGGACAGACTACTAAAAACGAGTTAAATCAAGTTTTTGCTGATTTTAAATCGAAAAATGTAACGGAATTAGTGCTTGATTTACGCTATAATGGTGGCGGGTATGGAACCGTTTCCAACTATTTAGGTAGTTTAATTGCTCCTGCTTCTGCCGTAGGTAAGGTATTTGTCAACTCTGTTCATAATAAGAAATATGCTTCTTGGAATAAAACAGACTTGTTCACTTCTTTAACTAACAGCTTGAAAATCAGCAGAATATCTATCATTGTAGGTAAAGGTACAGCCTCCGCAAGTGAAGAACTTATCAATGCACTGAAGCCCGTGATGACCGTTAAATTAATTGGAAGCACAACTCATGGAAAACCCGTAGGTTATTATGGATTCCCTGTAATGAATAGCTACGTTTTTCCAGTGGCTTTGAAAAATGTTAATTCAGTAGGCAATGCCGATTTTTATGAAGGTTTTACAGTTGATAAAGTGCAAGCAGATGACTATACTCACGATTTGGGTGACCCTGAAGAAGGCTGTTTGAAAGTAGCAATTAACTATATTAAAACAGGTGTATTGCAATCGGTTGACGCTCCAAAATCTGCTCGTATGAGTGCAGAATTGCTTCAAGCCAATGAAAGTTTGAGCAAAGACCGTCCCAAGATTTTATTGTTTGACGTACCGAAACGGTAAACAGTGAACAAGTATCAGAAAACGGTATTGAAATTTTAAGTTTTGATAACTGTTTACTATCAAAAATCTCCGTAATTAACTTGCAAACAGGGCAATCCAAGCTCCAAACGCCATAAATCGACCACTTGGTTACGGTCATCTAAAACGAATTGTACGAAAAATTGTCCTTTGACATGAGCTTCGTACAATTCTTTTTTTACCACAGAATCCTTCCTCATATCGCCCGTTCTACGCATATACAAAGCATTATACGGAATTTTGTTGTATGATAACCAATTCATTGTTTGACTTCGTGAAAGGTCTTCTCGTCCCGACATCAATATTATTTTTACGCCCTTTTGATGGTAGGTTTTCACGATTTCAGCGATTGGAATGTTTAATAAATCAGTCTCGCAACGTTTGGCATCGAACGGACTTCGGTCATGAAGAATTGCCAAAGTTCCGTCCAAATCACAAAGGATTGCCGGTGGTAATGTGTCGTCCTGTTCTTGATAATGCGGTCCACGTTCGTCTTTTAGGATATGCTGTTTATACATCTTCAGAATGACATCATCGCCCACTTTTTTCTCCCTTTTTTTGTCTCTCTCCAAACATTCCTCCAACGATGTTTCCATATCCTTTATCTCGATATTCACCCAATTACCCGAATCTTTCGTGTATTGCTGAATAACCTCTGTGATGCGTTCAATGGATTTTTCGGATAAATTTGTATCATCAACAACCACATTTTTCCCATCTTTCAAAGCCTCCACAAGCATTATGTCACGGACATTTTGAACAAATTTTTCATTGGTTTTAGAATGCACAGAATTATCCAACATCGCACGGAGTTCGTCTTTGTTGAGGCGTTTCCAAGCGTGTGGATTTTGGGTTAAAATATTTTTG
>JANPIG010000860.1:0-1874 GCA_031424875.1 Cytophagales bacterium | reverse complement strand
TCAAAAACTCCACTCCTTCATCTTTCTCAATCTTTTTATATTCTGCATAAGAATGTAGGAAAATAACTTTTGAGACTTTCATGCTATAAATGATTCTGGCACAGGCTATACAAGGAGAGAGAGTAACATAAATAGTTGCCCCTTCAATACTTGACCCATTTTTCACGGCATATAGAATAGCATTTTGTTCTGCGTGTAAAGCTAAGGAACAACTGCCCTTAGAATCTCTTTCACAACCATCAATCGGAAATTCTTCATCGCAGTTGTGCGTGCCAGATGGTGGACCGTTGTAGCCAATAGAAATAATGCGGGTGTCTTTGGTAAGTACTGCCCCTACTTGAGCTTTTATACAGTGCGAACGCTTGGCAAGATTTACTGCCAAATCCATAAAAATATCATCAAAGGCTGGTTTCATTTTTTTAGTTAATGAGGTTATGAGTTTAAACTTTAGGAGTGAAAAATAGTTTAGGGTTTATAAGTAACGAGTAGTTTCATCAACTCATAAACCTTAAACTAATAAACTCCATCAATGATGCACTCCACCATCTCCATGTACGTGTCCATGCTCAAGTTCAGAAGTTGTGGCATCTCTGATTCCTAAAATTGTTCCTCTGAAAAACATTTCTTTATCAGCCAAAGGATGGTTGAAATCCATTCTTACAAAATCTTCTTCAACGGCTAAAATTCTGCCATTTAATTGCTCACCTTTATCGTCAGTCATGGGTAAGTAGTTGCCTACTTCCAACATTTCTTCTACATATTCACCATCTACTTTGAATATATCTTTTGGTAATTCTACGATAGCGGCATGGTCGTACTCACCATATCCGTCTTCAGCAGGAATAGAAAACTCAAAAGTATCGCCTACTGTAAGCCCATTTATATTGGTTTCAAAGGCTTCTGGCAAACCACTCATGCCTTGAATAAACGCCATTGGATCGTCTTGCTCCACCGTTTCAATTAATTCTTTTTGCCCATCGGCATCTGTCACTGTTAGTTCATAGCCCAAGGTGACAACTTTTCCATCCGTAATTTGCATTATGCTAAGTTTTTAAAATGTTGTTACGAAGATAAACATATCTCCTAAAAAGGTAACAGTTTTTTCTTAACTTTATGTTCCAAGCCATCTTAAAACTACATATTTTGAATTTCTTAGCACATACATATCTTTCAGGCGATAATGACGATCTTAAAATTGGGAATTTTCTTGGCGATTTTGTTAAGGGAAGATTAAATAAATTGTCTAATGCTCAATATTCTGAAGGGATTATTAAAGGTATGGCTTTGCATCGTGAAATTGACTTTTTTACTGATTCGCATCCAATAGTCCGCCATAGTATTGACCGGTTGCAACCTAAATATCATAAGTTTTCGGGTATTGTGGTTGATATGTTTTATGACCACGTTTTGGCGAGAAATTTTGCTCAATATTCAAACATTTCTTTAGAAGAATATAGCCAAATTTTCTATCATTTATTAGAAAAACGTAAAACTGATATTCCCCAAGCCATGGATAGAATGGTTGAATCAATGGTGAGAAGAAATTGGTTTGTAAGTTATAGGAAATTTGAAGGCATAGAATGGGCTTTGCAAGGGATTTCAAAAAGACTTAGTTTTCAGTCGGGAATTGAAAATGCAACCGAGGATTTGAAGCAGGATTATTTACTGTATGAAGCTGATTTTAATGCTTTCTTTCCTCAATTAATTAATCATTGTCAAGAATTTGTAAAGAGTTATGTCTAAAACAGCAACTGAAGTTTTAAAAGATTTAAAGAAAAAACACTTTTCGCCCTTGTATCTTTTACATGGCGATGAACCTTTTTATATTGATAAAATAACCGATTATATCGAAAATAATGCCCTTTCACCAGGAG
>JANPIG010000859.1:0-1126 GCA_031424875.1 Cytophagales bacterium | reverse complement strand
GGGATAAAAATACACACCATCTTTTCGTTCGCTGGGACTCTTCGGGCATTTGGGAAGGTTTTATTCCTCATATCGG
Source organism: Cytophagales bacterium (assembly GCA_031424875.1). Lineage (GTDB taxonomy): Bacteria > Bacteroidota > Bacteroidia > Cytophagales > Spirosomataceae > Arcicella. Next base: position 1,050 of record JANPIG010000859.1, on the reverse strand, counting down.
CAAAGGCGAAATTTATAAATTCTGTATAGAAACTCAAGACGGTCGTTTCTTAGAAAAAATGGATCCTTATGCCCAAAGTTTTGAAGAACCTCCTCGTACAGGATCAATCGTTTGGGATAATTGGTATGAATGGACAGATGCTGATTGGATGGAAAAACGCCAAGTAAATAATGCTCTGACATCACCTATGTCGGTTTATGAAGTTCATGTGGGTTCATGGAAGCGAAAGGAAGGCAATGAGAAACTCTCATTTGTAGAACTTGCCGAACAACTGGTCAAATACGTCAAGGAGATGGGCTTCACACACGTAGAATTGATGCCCGTGATGCACCATCCTTATGAACCTTCGTGGGGTTATCAAGTTTTGGGGTATTTTGCACCATCGCCACGCTTTGGTACACCTCAAGATTTTATGTATCTGGTGGAAGAATTTCATAAAAATGACATTGGTGTTATTCTGGATTGGGTACCTTCGCACTTTCCTGGCGACTCGCATGGTCTTTATGAGTATGATGGCACGCACTTATACGAACATCCAGATTTACGGAAAGGCTATCACCCCGATTGGAAGTCGTATATTTTCAATTATGGACGCAACGAAATTCGTAGTTTCTTGATTTCCAATGCCGTTTATTGGATTGAGCGTTATCATGCCGACGGCCTTCGTGTAGATGCAGTAGCCTCGATGCTTTACTTAGATTATTCACGTAATCATGGTGAATGGGAACCTAATATTTTTGGTGGAAATCACAACCTTGATTCGGTTTCATTATTCAAAGAATTAAACGAAACCATTTATGCTCAATTCCCTGATATTCAAATGATTGCTGAAGAATCTACTTCATTTATGGGTGTATCAAGACCTATTTATGCAGGAGGTTTGGGCTTCGGCCAAAAGTGGATGATGGGTTGGATGAACGATACTTTAAAGTATTTTGAGAAAGACCCAATGCACCGTAAACATCATCAAGACCAATTAACTTTCTCAACAAATTATGCTTTTACAGAAAACTTTATGTTACCATTTTCTCATGATGAAGTGGTATATGG
>JANPIG010000858.1:0-1104 GCA_031424875.1 Cytophagales bacterium | reverse complement strand
GCTTGAATTTTTTGATTATTTTTTAAGCCTAATTCAATCGCCTGAATTAAATTTAAAGGTTGCTGTTGAGCATTGACAATTCCGCCTGAAAACAGGATTAAAATAACAAAAGTCGTTACCGTTTTATTCACTTTTAAGCCCTTTTCAAGCAAAGAATATAAAATTGGTAACACAATCAGCGTCAATAAAGTAGCTGTTATTAACCCGCCAATTACAACCGTAGCCAATGGTTTTTGTACTTCTGCACCAGCCCCGCTACTCAATGCCATTGGCAGAAAACCCAATGAAGCAACGGCTGCCGTCATTACCACGGGACGTAAACGCACTTTTGTACCTTCTTTAATTCGTTCTAAAATGTCGTCCCAACCTTCCTCTTTCAGTTGATTGAAGTAACCAATCAGTACAATTCCGTTCAGAACGGCAACGCCAAAAAGAGCGATAAAACCGATTCCTGCCGAAATACTAAATGGCATTCCACGCAACCAAAGAGCAAAAACTCCCCCAATTGCTGAAAGTGGAATGGCTGTGAAAATCAAAAGCGATTGTTTTATGGATTTGAAAGTAAAAAACAACAACATGAAAATTAATAGTAAAGCAACAGGAACAGCTACTGAAAGCCGTTTATTAGCTTCGACCAGATTTTCAAATTGTCCTCCATACGTAATATAATAGCCTTCGGGTAATTTTAACTTGTTATCCAATTTTGCTTGAATATCATTGACCACCGATTTTACATCTCGTCCACGAACATTTAAGCCAATCACAATTCTACGTCTGCCATCTTCACGGCTTATTTGGGCAGGACCTTGTTCAAAGTTCACGTCTGCCACTTGTTCCAAAGGAATTTGATTTCCTGATGGAAGGCTAATGAAAATATTTTTTACATTAGAAATATCCTGTCGAAAATCTTTGTCCAAACGCACCACCAAATCGTATCGTTTTTCACCCTCATAAACTTTCCCAGTGGCTTGTCCTGCAAAACCCGTTCGTACCACCTTGTTTAAATCGCCTACGTTTAAGCCGTACAATGCCATTTTATCAGGATTATAACGCACCGTAATCTGTGGCATTCCAGTCACTTGCTCGGCTTTGATGTCTGCAACG
>JANPIG010000857.1:0-3367 GCA_031424875.1 Cytophagales bacterium | reverse complement strand
ATCTTAAACAACAAGCAACACAACAATTAGTACAGACAATTGCTGCGGTTTCAACAGTTATATCAAGTACAGTAGGATTATTGGCACTTATTAGAACCTTTAAATAATTTAATTACTAATGTCAGAAGAACAATATTCATCATTACCCGAAGATCAGTTTTCATTCAAAGATATTGTAATGAAAATGGTCAGTTTTAAGAATTTAATTGTAAGAAATTGGAAAATATTAGTCTTGATGGTTGTCATTGGAACCGTTGGAGGATATGCTTTTGAGAGATTTACCAAGAAACCTCCTGTATATATTGCAAAAATTGTTTTCAATATGGAAAATGGTGGAGGTGGTAATAGTGGTGGACTTTCAGATTTTGCCAGTGCTTTAGGTTTCAATCCTGGTAGTTCTGCCAGTGCTGGTTTATTTGTAGGTGATAATTTTGTTGAATTATTAAAAACCAAAAATCTTTATAACCGTGCCGTGCTTTCAAGAGTTAAGGTAAATGGAAGAGAGGAAATTTTCGGAAATTATTATCTTCGTGCAAGTGGTATATTGAAAGACGAATTAGAAGATGATGTGGAGATGCAAACCTTCAAATTTAAACATGACAAATATGAAGAGGCTACACCCAACGAACGTTCAAAAGTGAGATTAGTACAAAATTATTTGATGCCCTACACAGTTATTGCAAATGATAGTAAAAAGGCCACCTTTTTGTCATTGGCTGTAACATCACGCAATGATACTCTTTCTTATATCTGGGCCAATTTATATCTTAAAGTAGTAACTGAATTTTATAAAGAAACCAAAACTCAGAAATCAAGAGAATTATTGGACTTGATGGTAAATAGAGTAGATTCTTTGAAAAGAGTTTTGTATGCTACACAAAGTGCTGCTGCAAGATTTCAAGATCAAAATCAACAGATTATTGTTCAAGAAGGTCTAATTCAGCAACAAAGATTACAAACGAATAGTGGGCAAATACAAGCCATGTATTTTGAAGCAGTTAAAAGTTTGGACAACATCAAATTTTCAATGGCAAAGGAAACGCCGCTATTTACCAGAATTGATGACCCCGAATTACCCATATCGCCTGAACCAGACCCTGCGAAGAAAGTAATTATTATTGGAGCGATAATAGGCTTAATTTTAGGTGTATTGTATGTAGCATTCAAAGAAACATTAAGTGAATTAAAGGCGTAAATAGAGAAGAAAAAATAATATGCAAGAAACAGTTATAGAGGCAGGGAGGTCAGAGAAATATTATTGGCAAGACCTGTGGAGATTTAAAGAATTACTCTGGATATTAGCAATACGTGATATTACAGTTAAATATAAACAAACATTTATTGGAGTGGCTTGGGCAATTTTTAGTCCAGTTCTTACAGTTTCAGTTTTCGTATTTGCTTTTGATAAAGTAGCTAAAATTGAAAATAAATCTGCCATCCCGTTACAAATAATTATTTTTACTGGTGTGATTTTTTGGAACTTCTTTGCTATGTCTTTGCAGCAGGTAAGCAATAGTATTACAGGAAATGCTAATTTGGTTTCAAAGGTTTATTTTCCAAGATTATTGATGCCTTTAAGCTCAGTGGCAGTACCACTTTTAGATTTTTTAGTGGGTTTTTTGGTAATGATTCCCTTTTTGATTTATAAAGGCTACACACCAACAATTAATATCGTATTTGTGCCATTCTTTTTGATCTTGGCATTCTTTGCGGCATTTAGTTTAGGAGTATTTTTTGCCTCCCTAAATGTTCAGTTTAGAGATTTTCAGCAAATTGTTCCTTTAATTGTTCAATATGGTTTTTTTGTTTGTCCAATTGCTTATCCAATTGCTACAATTCAAGAACTGTCTTGGTACCCTATTTATCAATGGATAAATCCGTTGGCGGGCATAATAGAGGGATTTCGTTGGTGTTTAATTCCAAATTATCAATATTTTGAATGGAATACTATTATTCCTTCAGTAGTATTTGTAACAATTGCGACAATTTTATCAGTAATGTTTTTCCGAAAAAAAGAAAATTCATTTGTTGATTTTATCTAACCTTTTTAAACTCCTACCTCTAATATTTGAAAATTAAAGAATAGCCCTTATTTTAAAATGACAGTAATACAAGCAGACAATATAAGTAAAAGATATATCATTGACCATATCAAGGGCAATGCCAGAGGGAATACTTTTCGTGAAGTAGTTACGGATGGTATTAAAAATATATTTACTAAAAAAACCGAAGAAGCAGTAAGTCACGAAGATTTTTGGGCTTTAAAGGGCGTAAGTTTCGACATAAAACAGGGTGATAGAGTGGGGATTATCGGCTCAAATGGTGCTGGAAAATCAACGCTTTTGAAGGTTTTGAGTAGGATTACTGAACCCACTGAAGGTAAAATATCAATAAAAGGACGAGTTGCCAGTCTTCTAGAGGTTGGAACAGGTTTTCATCCTGAATTGTCTGGACGTGAGAATATTTTTTTAAACGGTGCCATCTTGGGTATGAAACGCCAAGATATTAAAAACCAGTTTGATGCCATCGTTGATTTTGCCGGAGTAGAAAAGTTTTTGGATACACCTGTAAAACGCTATTCTTCAGGAATGTACGTACGTCTGGGGTTTGCCATTTCAGCCCACCTCGAACCCGAAATTTTGATTGTAGATGAGGTATTAGCCGTTGGTGATGCTGAGTTTCAGCGGAAGTGTTTGGGTAAAATGAAAGATGCTTCTACGTCGGGAAGAACAATTCTTTTTGTAAGTCATAATCTTACTGCTGTGCAGGGACTTTGCAACAAAGCAATGTTTATGCAAAAAGGGCAATTGATGGAGATGGGTGAAACCAATCAGGTATTAGCAACCTATTTAAGTCATGTTCAAAAAACAGCTTTAGAATCGTGGTGGCTTACTCCTGAAGAAGCCCCTGGTAATGATTTAGCACGTTTGAAGAGTATAAAGTTAGTGCCAGAGTTTATTGATAATCAAAAACATATTGATGTAAGGACTCCATTTAAAATCCAAATTGAATTTTGGAATATGATGGAAGGTGCTCAATTAAATATTAGCCTCCACCTTAATTCATTAACAGGCGAATGTATTTTTAATATCGGTACTGCATCACAAGTTTTTGAAAAGGGCATTATCACTGCAGAATGTGAAATTCCTGGCAATTATTTAAACGATGGTTCTTATTCAATCTCGTTTATGGTAGTAAAAGATACTTCAAGTTTAATTTATAATTTTGAAGAGGCCTTGATTTTTGAAATTGGTGATTATCGTGAAGGCACTTCTTGGTATGGGAAATGGCCTGGATATGTTCGACCAAAAATTGATTTTCCAATTGCTCAACTTGAATTGGAAAGCGTTAGTTAGCCTGTTGAATT
>JANPIG010000856.1:0-1110 GCA_031424875.1 Cytophagales bacterium | reverse complement strand
AAAGGGCAAATACCAGTTACTTTTATCCATCAATTTTGTTCTAATGGCCTCGGCATTGGGGTTATTGGCTTTTTTGAGTTTTTCATACACTTTATCCGCTAAAAAAGCTGGTTCATTACGTCTTAAAGCAACTCTTAATAAATCGCCCCAACGTTGTCCTTCGAAGGCTAATTCTAATCCAGATTCTTGAATTAGTGAGTTTTCAATTGAAAGTGTACTATCACCCACCACCGTTACTGGTTGTAAAGATGCTCTTCCTCTGATGCCCGTATTTCTATACCACGAAGCTCTGAAAGATGGATTATCTCCATTTCGTCCATCAAAGTCATAAGGTGGGACATCGAAAGTATTCATTAAATTAGTTTTATCTGTCGCTGCTCCATTATAAGTAGTAGAAATACCTTGATTCATTAGGGCATAAGCTAATTTCCGACGACCATCACGATTGGCAGCTTCGGCAAACCTTAGGTGCAACGTTGCCGCACGATATAAAAACCACTGACCTTTGCCAAAGCTGGCATTAGTAAGACTTAAGGATGTTAATGGGTCAATGTAATTATATAAATATTTCATCACTACGGGCTTACCGTTTACCGTTTTATAGGACATTTTTCCACGTGCATCAAAAGGAAAATTATTGATTTGGCGTTGGCTATTCCAAAGCGAAATACTTTGCTGTGATGGTTGAACATCATTCATGAATAAATCAATGAAAGGGTTTTGTGGATTAAAGGTTGCATCAAAAGGTAAAGCCCAAATCCATTCATAGTTGTAGCCCGCATCGGTGTTTCTACGAGCAAAAATAGACCGCCATCCTGTATCATTATTATCAATTAAAGCATTAACATCGTTTCTACTTGAAAAGTACGCTACTGTCATATCACGTGCATTGGCTTCGGCGTATTTGATTTTATAAAGCCCCAAGAAAATTTCACCCGTATTGATGTCGTATCCCAACCGTGAAGCCGTTTCTAATACCAATTTATAGGTAGTGGCTGCTTTCAAGTATTGATTATCCCAGAGGTATAAATCGCCCAACAAAACGTGTTTATTGATAAAAAATTTGTTCAATAAATATCCATCAACCGAGTTTGCCACCAGCGTATTGGT
>JANPIG010000855.1:0-1006 GCA_031424875.1 Cytophagales bacterium | reverse complement strand
GTGCGTGGTAACTTCACGAGGAAGGACTTCTGAATAGGCAGGAAGAAGAAGCACGTCGTCGTAAGTGAGGGCTTCAAAAAGGAACTTTGATGAGTCTAACATGGCAAAAAACGTTGATTTTGTTATTTGCAAGACAAAATTACGACAAATTTTGCTTATTTAAAAATATAGACAATAATTTAGCGATTTCATAACAAACGTAAAAACATGGATTCAAATCTTATACTTTTATTATTGTCATTAAGTGCCGTAGCTTTTTTGTACTCCTCAGTGGGTCATGGTGGAGCGAGTGGCTATTTGGCAATTATGGCCTTGGTCGGCATTGCGCCCGTTATGATGAAATCCTCGGCTTTGGTGATGAATTTAGCGGTTTCGCTGTTTTCATTTATTGGCTTTTATCGGGCGGGATATTTTAGGCTAAAACTGTTTCTGCCTTTCGCCCTTGCGAGTGTACCAATGGCATTTTTGGGAGGAACCATGACGCTTTCAGATACAATTTATAAAAAAATATTAGCGGTTTGTATTCTGCTATCTATTTTCAGATTAGTCTATACATTTCAAACGCAAGACGAACCCAATCGCCCAATACCTGTATGGGCGGGTTTACTTTCGGGGGGAATTATTGGCTTACTCTCAGGGATGTTAGGTATTGGTGGAGGAATAATTTTGAGTCCCTTGATGCTACTGATGCGATGGTCAAAATTGAAAGAAACTGCCGCTGTTTCAGCTCTTTTTATCTTCGTGAATTCTCTTTCGGGACTATATGGACAAATGCAAAAAGGAGGAATTCATCTCACCGAAAACCTGCAATGGGCAGTTCTGGCAACGATTATTGGGGGTTTATTCGGTTCATATTTTGGCAGTCAGCGGTTCAATGTACCTACGTTGAGGTACCTATTGGCAGCAGGGCTTGGAATTGCTTGTTTGAAGTTAATTTTTACTTAATTTCTCCATAATAAAAATGCAAAAAGCACTATCCACAACACATCCACAAAGTGCCAGTAGA
>JANPIG010000854.1:0-2952 GCA_031424875.1 Cytophagales bacterium | reverse complement strand
TGATTTATCTGAATAAATAGCTTAAAAATTTAATTCGGCAGAATTAACTAAGTAATTATTAATTCTGCCGAAGATGTAGTATCTATAGTTTTGGAGCTTTTACAGGAAATTAGTTTTCTTAATATTCTCAGAGCCTTTTATTTCTGAATTCGCCTAAATTTTCCACTTTGAATTGGTTCTTCAGAACCAATTTGCCATTCTCCAAATGAATTTACATAAAAATTCAATATTCGTATCCATCCTTCTTCAACTTCGGTAGCTTGGCGATACAATGTTTTTACGGTAAAAGTTGCTTTTACAGGATAAACAATAGTATTGGTTGAGCCACTACCAATATCTTGTCTGTAAGACCATAGTCTTGATGAACCTATTTGTATATTTGCGATTTCCACCAATACCGCTCCCTCATCATTTGCTGGTACAGACTTTTCACCTTTTTTGCATCGTATTAATTTCTTAAACAGTTCTGCATCTGGCTTAGAGCCATTTTTTACGATATTTTGTGCCACTGGGCATTCTATGAATTGTCCTTTTGTTGTAAATCCATACAAAAGAAAAACGATTGCAATTATTTTTTTCATTTTTTTAAGTTTTGTTTTCAATATGTTTCAACACATTTATTTTATTTATTTATAACTTCGTGGCTGCGAAACATTATAGTTTTTACAATCGTAGGTGATGTTTTTGAAAATTATATCATCTACGCCATCAACTTTACGAGTTACTTTGGTTGGGTAGCCATCGGGACTAAATTCCCTTACAAGTGTTACAGTTCTTATCAGTTTTCCAGCCTTGTCTTTTACTTCTGCTTTTGTCCAATAATTGGGTTCAATGCCCCCATAAAGCTGGGTATAGTCATGATAAATGGGATGAGAACTTAATGCAATTTTTGCAGGGCGGGTCAAGTCAGTGGTAAATGTAGTCACATTGCCTGAAACCAAATCAGTGGTAGATTCTACATTATTTGCCGCTGAATATTTTACATTGCTATACAAAAGGGTAGATGCGGGATCTGAAATAGGTGCATTCAGTTTACCATGAATAAATGTTATCGGATAACCTGCCGAGTTATAGTTAATAAGTTCCAAATAGGGGGTGTCATAGTAAAAATTGCTTAAATCATGTTCCCATAGTGTCGCATATCCTTTTGAATTCAAATCAACCTTATCTACCCACTCCGGTATTTTGCCATCTACATATTTATAGGAAATCGTCAATTTTGTCATCGATGCATTGTAGGTAAAGAACATTCTCCCGTTACCGGAAGGCTCATCAGAGTAGGAATAATCAATATAATCAATCCAATTATTGGCTCTGTAAGCAATCACATTGATTTCGTCGTAGCCAAAAGCCGGAAAAGAAGTAGTGACGGTCTTGAACTTGCCGCAACCTCTATCTGCTGCACTTACACGGGCATTTTTTTGGGTTCTGAAACCATCATTGAAGTCTGTGATGGGTGTTCCTTTTTTTAAATGACCCAATTTACGTGCGACATCCAGTTTGTTTCTAAGCGGTGAGCCTCCTTTTCCTGAAATAAAATTCACCAACGGATTTTTCTCAGTCGTAGCGTTTACTACTTCTACTTGTTGGCAGGAATGAAGCACAACTCCAAGAACTAACCCCATCGAAATACCAAATAGTTTGATGTATGTTTTCATAATTTTTCTTAATCGTTAAGGTTTAAATAATTTTTTACTGATTCGTAGTTAGACATATCTACTCCAGTAGCCATTCGAGCCGCAGCGGGAATAATAACCAATCTGAATCTATAATCGGTAGTCAATTTGGCACTTCCCAATGCTGAAATAATACTGTAGTTATATTGAACAGATTGCATATTATTTGTATTCGATAAGCTACCATAAAACCTCCCTCCGTTGGCTTCTGAATAAGGCATTGGGTAAACAAAACTTGCGCCCAAAGGTTGCATATAGAAATAAACATTGCCTTTATTGGCTACGTCGGCGGTTAAAGGTACCAATGTATATGTAGCCCTAAAATTAGATGAATTAAGCGTTTGCCAGTCAGCTGCTTTTACTTCAACCCAAGAAGAAATCAACATCCCTTTTGAATTAGTGATGCCTATTTCGCCTTTGTCGCCCGTAGCTCCTTTTGTACCTTTTACGCCTGCGGGTCCAACATCACCCTGCTCGCCCTTCTTGCAAGCAAAAACGAATGAAAATAGCGTAAGAATTAATAAAATTTGTATGGTTTTCATATCACTTTTTTTAGAGTTTTAGAAAAATTTAGTTGAGTACCCAACGAAAATTCCAATCAGCGGTTGGTTTTTCGGCTTTTGCTGAGTTGAAAGCAGGGTAAATATCAATTCTTATTCGCCCTTCCCCTTTTTCGAGGTAGGATACATACAGAATTCGATTGACGTTTCTATCAAAAGGTAATTGAATCTGTTGAGTTGCCGAAGAAACCCACCAAGCATTTATCATGCCTCTATCCAGTACATCTTTGGTCATGGCAGTGACGGGAACAACTGCATAATACGAGTCATTTTCAGTATAAACAGTGCTGTTCTTCCAATCGGCTATTTTAATCGAAAAACTACCCGTTTGAGTTTTCGGTAATTCACCACTTGCTCCAGCGTCGCCTTTATCGCCTTTTGCACCTTGCTGTCCAGCTACACCTTGTGGACCGATTTCTCCTTTTTCGCCTGTGCAATTCATCAATAAAATCAAAGAAATGCTAAGTAGTGCTATTGATTTTATGGTTTTCATTTTTTAATCATTAAGGTTTAAGATTTTTTTAACTTCGTTATAATCCTTCCAATTTACTTGTGCTAATCTACCTGCTTTGGCAGGAGGCACAATGATGTATCTGACTTTTATATTCCAGTCTTCGAGACTTGGATTGACGACTTGGGTTGACTTAAAGGTCAATTCATAATCCAATGAGCCAACGTTTGTTTTATAGGTAAATAAATACGTATTGGTTTCGTCG
>JANPIG010000853.1:0-2618 GCA_031424875.1 Cytophagales bacterium | reverse complement strand
ACCAAATAAAAATTTCAAACATCTTCTGACACAAAACCTATAAATATACTTTACATCAATTCATCTTGATTTTGAGACTCTACTAACTTCACCCGAGAGTCGCCTAATTTTTTCCATAAATACAGTAGTGAAATTAGGGCACAAAGGGCTGATAGGTAATAGGAAATAGCAATATTTTCAACAATACCTTTGTATAAATATCCTGCTACTAAAGCTCCAATACCGATACCCGCTTCGAGAGCAATGTAAGTAGTAGCAATAGCTCTTCCTCGATAACTTTCATGTGATAAATCGACTGTCCAAGCCATAAGTGTTGGCGTATTGAATCCCCATGAAAAACCAAATAAAATAGCTGCTAAAACAAATATCCAAATAGAAGTTGTTGAAGCACAAAGAACCATAGAAATCAAGAGTATTGCCGAAGAAATCATCAAGACTGGAATTCGCCCAATATGGTCGGAAGTTTTACTAAAAAATAGCCTTACCACCAAAGAAGCAACCGTATAGATGGTGAAGAAAATACCTTTATTTGCGATGCCCAAAAGTTTGGTTTGGTCGGCAATTAAAGTCAAAATTACGCCCGAAGAAAAGGAAACCAAAAGCATTATTAAGAAGGCCGGAAATACACGAGGTTCAAAAACATCTGCCCAACCAATTTTTAATAATTTGAAAGAAAAAGGCTGTTTCTGAGATTTTGGTAGCGTTTCCTTCATATTCAACAGAATCAAAATAGACAATAATGCAAATGAAGATGAGGTAAAAAACATAAAATTCATGGTAAAATGATTCACCAAATAACTACCCACCGAAGGTCCAATTGACATACCTGTGGCCGTGAAAATTCCTAACATTCCCTGTGCTTCACCACGACGGTTTTCGGGGGTAGTATCGGCTACATAGGCAGAGGTTGCGGTGGGCTTTGTTCCTGTAGAAAAACCGTGTAAAAATCTTAATAATAAAAAGCCAAAAACAGTATGTACGAAGGGGTAAATGCCACTACAAATAAAGCAAACAATAGACCCTAAAGCCATGATGGGTACACGCCCAACGGTATCAGTTAATTTTCCAGAAAAAGGGCGGGCAAAACCTGCCGTAAGCGTAAATAACGCAATGATATACCCGATGTATTCTTTACCACCCATATCACTCAGGTAATCAGGCAATTCAGGAATCATCATTTGAAAACTGGCAGAGAAGAGGAAGTTACTGACACAAAGTAACCAGAATTGAGTAGTGTAAATAGATGCTTGTTTTTCCATCTGCAAAGGTATTGATTATTTGTGATTTAGTGAATTGTGAGTTGTGATTTTTGCTTGGAAGAAATCACAACTCACTAAATCGCAAATAAATCAAAGCGGTATATTCCCGTGTTTCTTCCTCGGCATATTTACCACTTTATTTTCTAACATTTTAAAGGCTCTTATTAGTTTTTGTCGAGTCTCGGAAGGCATAATTACTTCGTCAATATAGCCTCTATGTGCCGCACGGTAGGGGTTTGCGAATTTTTCGGTGTATTCATCCACCTTTTCTTGGAGTTTTTCTTCTGGGTTTTCTGCCGAAGCGATTTCTCTTTTGAAAATAATTTCTGCCGCTCCTTTTGCTCCCATTACCGCAATTTCTGCCGATGTCCAAGCGTAATTCATGTCGGCTCCGATGTGTTTGGAGTTCATTACGTCATAAGCACCGCCGTAGGCTTTACGGGTGATTACGGTGATTCTTGGAACGGTTGCCTCACAGAAAGCGTACAATAATTTCGCTCCGTGCGTGATGATGCCACCCCACTCTTGATTTGTGCCAGGCATAAACCCTGGAACATCCTCCAAAACCAATAAAGGCACATTAAAACAATCGCAAAATCGTACAAACCGAGCTGCTTTTTGACTGGCTTGAATATCCAAAACACCCGCCATTACGGCTGGCTGATTTGCCACAATTCCGATACTCCGACCACCCAACCGAGCGAATCCCACGACAATATTCTCCGCAAAATTTTTATGTACTTCAAAGAAAGAATCCGAATCCGTGATGGTATCAATCACTTCCTTTACATCATACGGTTGATTGGGGTTTTCTGGAATGATGGTGTCTAAACTTTCCCTGATTTCGTTGCTTGGTTCGTAGGGTAAAAAAGGCGGTTGGTCTTCGCAATTTTGCGGAATATATGACAATAATTTCTTGATGTCATTGATACAAGTAACCTCATTGGCACACGAAAAATGCGTTACGCCCGACTTGGTTGAATGCGTGGAAGCACCGCCCAACTCCTCGGAAGTTACGACTTCGTGCGTTACAGTTTTAACCACATTTGGACCCGTTACGAACATATATGAGGTGTTTTCAACCATCATAATGAAGTCGGTAATGGCAGGAGAATATACCGCCCCACCCGCACAGGGACCCATAATGGCGGATATTTGAGGAATTACGCCCGATGCCAAGGTGTTTTTATAGAAAATATCAGCATAACCTGCTAAGGATGTTACGCCCTCTTGGATTCTTGCCCCACCTGAGTCGTTCAGACCGATTAATGGTGCTCCATTTTTCATGGCTAAATCCATGAGTTTACAGATTTTCTCGGCGTGGGTTTCGGATAATGCACCGCCAAAAACCGTAAAATC
>JANPIG010000852.1:0-2177 GCA_031424875.1 Cytophagales bacterium | reverse complement strand
CAAGTTTATCGAGGAATGGACATTGGTACTGGTAAAGATTTAGGCGAATATGTCGTTGATAATCAAGCTATTCCATACCATTTAATTGACATTTTGGATGCTGGCGAACAGTACCATATTCACCTCTTTCAGCAAGATTTTCTCAGGGTTTATAATGGTATCATCACAAGAGGAAAAACTCCCATTCTTTGCGGAGGTTCTGGGATGTATTTGGAAGCTGTTTTGAAAGGCTATGAATTTACGGCAATACCGATTGATGAAAATTTAAGATTAAACTTAGTAGAAAAACCCACCGAAGAATTAATCCAAATTTTTCAAAAAAATCCTTCTGAATATAGCAAAAAAGCAGATATTTCTACCCGAAAAAGGTTAATTAGAGCCATTGAAATAAGTCAATTTTTACAGCAAAATCCTGATTTTACAATCCCTCTTTCAACCATTCCTGATTTTATTATTTTTGGATTAAATCCAGAAACCGAATCCCGCCGTATATCTATCACACAACGGTTACAGGATAGGCTCGAACATGGTATGGTTGAAGAAGTTAAAGCCTTGATTAACAAAGGAATATCACCCGATAAACTTATCTTTTATGGTTTGGAATATAAGTTTATTACCCAATATTTAACAGGTGAATTATCTTATGAAATCATGGTTGAAAGACTGAATGTTGCTATTCATCAATTTGCAAAAAGACAAATGACTTATTTTAGAAAAATGGAACGTGATGGTTTGAAAATCAATTGGTTGTCAAATAATATACCGTTAGATAAAATAGTAGATAAAATAGTTGATGAATTATTTGCAAGTGTCTGATTTTCAATTATATTTGGCTATGTTTTTGTTCTGTTACTAACCACCGATGTATATTTTATGTCTTAGCATCACAAAGTAATCAGAATTTTTATGAAATTTAATTCCTTACAATCTTTAATCAACCGCCGATGATTTTTGTTCTTTTTGCAATGCTCTTGCTGGGTATGGGAGTGTACCTTAGTTTTAAAGTTACCAAATCAAACGATGAAAGACTTTCTGCAAAGTCCTAATCTTCCGTCTCCAAAATTTCTAAAATATTCATTAACTCTTCGGAATCGCTAAAACCTGGCCTGATTTCGTCATTACCTCTTAGGGCAAAACCTGACAATTGGGTCTGTTCCACAAGGTCTTTTGCATTAGACTCCTTCACGCCAAAGCCCAAAATTAAAGGATATTGAAATGACCAAGCATCCAGTTGGCTCAAAACTGTATCGTCAATTATGCCAAGCTCATCCGAATTTTCGAGTAAAAAATATTCTACGTAAGCTTTGGTCGTATGGAAAAGAGCAGGAAGATTTGCGGTGGCAAAATCAACTTTTAGTATAATAGGCTTTCCTATTTTTTGTATTTCTGAAATATTTTGAAAATTACTAACTTGCAGATAATCAGGCTGATATAATTCATTGAGCTCAATAATTTTTAAAATATCTTGCGAATCAGTTTCTCCCACAACCTTCACGCCAGCCAACCAGCCACGCATTTCTTTAAATCTTTCAAAGGATAATTCATCCATCGAAAAACCTAACATTTCCACTCCCATGCCTGCACAATAACGGGCATCTGAGAGATTATTGATATTTGATACTTTTACAATTGTTTTTAGCATTTTGATTTATTTTGTTGTCAATTAAGTTCTGCAAAAGTAGGAATCCAGACACTTAGAAACAAAAACAATATCTTCCTCTTGAAATTGGTCTTTTATAAACAATAAAAAATGTGTAATTTTGACAAAAATAATGAGCGATTAACATAGAAATATCATTATCGGAATTAGCGAAACTACAACAGGACATTCTATCCAAGCAGTCCTCAGTTTCCTTAGAGAAAGCAAAAATGCAAGTAGAGAGACTGAAAAATCAGAACTCTTCTCAAAAATGCATGAAGTAAGTTTTCTTAAAGATTTTGCGAATAAAAATCGGTTTTAGTACAACAAAATCAAGCAAAAAGATTACATCGGAGAGGGTGCACAACAAAAAGTTTATTAAGAAGAAAATGGACTTTTTGTCATCAAAACAAATGATTCTATCTTTTATGAAACATGGAATAACTATTTTATTAGTCTTTTAATTCACAACTATTTATTCCCCACAACGGCTTATCAGTTAATTGGTTTCTTTGAAAATACCGACAAAATAACCTTC
>JANPIG010000851.1:0-3268 GCA_031424875.1 Cytophagales bacterium | reverse complement strand
TGACCACCATTTGTTACATTATCACAACAAACCGTATTCAAAGCAACACCCGTAGTAGCCGTTACCGAACACTTACTACCATTGACAGCTGTGAATGTAACCGTTACTGTGTAAGTAGTTGCACCTTGAACGTTGGTATTTGCTACCGTAGCCTGTGTACTTGTAAATCCATTTGAACCAACCCACGAATAAGTAGGCGAACAATTAGCGGACTTAGAAGCAGCATCAATAGTAGCTGATAGATTAACGGTTTCTCCTTAACAAAAAGAAGTAGGATTAGCCGTAGCAGTTACCGAAGCAAAATTTGTAGAAGCTCCTAAGTTTACAATAAAATCACCTTTCTTTTAAACAGTACTCCAATTATTAGTACCGCCGTTTGTAATATTAATAAAGAACCAAGAACTTGCTCCAAACTTAGAGATTTCGTTCAAACCTCCGCCTGTACCTATTTGCAAAGCACCCATGTTTTGCGTGTATGTACCCGCTAAACCTGCGTAAATACCCGTACCCGTGAACGTACCATTTGAAGTTGGGTAATAATACCAATCCGATACACTTGGGGTATATCCTGTACAATGCGTATTCGTTACTGGACTATTAGCAGGAGGTGTTCCCGTGCGACCCGATAAGTTAAGATTTACCGTAATACAGTCATTTGCACCACCACCATTCACACAAGCCGTATAATTCAATACCGCAGTACCATCACAAAATTCTGTCAATTCCCCTGATTTTACAGAATAAGTTTGTGAAGGAGTTGCTACATTTCCCTTTAAATCTTCAAAGAAAAGACCATAGTTAGTAGTAGTTCCACACAAAACATTGTTCAAAATAGGAGTTTTACGAGAAATACAAACAGGGTCTTTTCCACCACAATTAGCATTAATTGTGACAGTCAATACATTGGACTCACCCACATAATCTGTACAGCCCGCTCTGCGAGAACAACGAATGAAATAAGTAGTCTGAGTCAAAGGGCCTGAATCATACGTCAAACCAGTAGCCCCTTGAATAGTTGTCCATTGGCTGGCATTAGCGGTTGTTAGAGTAGTAGCAGTTGTACTTTTTAACCAAACAATTTCTAAAGCCGAAGTTCCTCCACCTGATGGGTCAGTTACACTCGTGAAAGCCGTTGGGTCAAAACCACTACATCCAGATTGATTAGCAGCAATAGTTCCACCAGAGGTTACATTGTTACAACATCCCAAGAAATCTCCAGTGGAAGTTCCATTAACATAGTTTTCATTGACCGACGTTACGGCACTGTTAATATCTGATAAAGAATAGGTTGTTGAGCAACCTCCCAAAGCCTTGTTTGCCTCATCTAATAAAAACTGAACAGACTTCCCTGAAAAAGTACCAGTTGTAATAAATAGATTTTTAAGGTTAGTTCCCGATGAACCGAAGGCAGCGTCATAATTATCAAACCCGACATTCAACGTTAAAGCCACTACTTGACCCGCAAGCACATTACTATATGTTCCAGCAGGATTAGTTAAAGTTCCAGCAGGAAGAACTGCTGGTGTACTTCCTGAAGGTAAGAAATCTTCAACCGCCTTAGCCGTTGTTAGTTTTAACAGTTTAGTACCGCAACCGACTGTTACACCACTTGGAAACGCCGCTGCAAAATTGGCATCTCTATAAGTTCCTGGGTTTTCGCCATTTGCTTTACTTCCCCAACCTCCTTGTGTTTGAGTACGGAAACCCGTACAAGCTCCATTAGGTTGAGTGATGACTGCTTGATATGTTTTAACACACTTATTAGCATCAGTAACAGTAAGCCAGTAAATACCCGCTTTCAAACCCGTTAAATCTTCTGTGGTTGCACCATTTGACCATGAATAAACAAATGGCGATTTTCCTCCCGCAAGCGTTATATTTGCAGCACCATTTGTACCACCATAAGTAGTTACATTCGTATTTACTCCGGATACTGTAAAGCTCGTACAAAGGTCAGTTGGGGGAGGAGTACAACCAGGCATTTCTAAATAAAAATCCGTACCCTGTGTACCAATGGTAAGCAATTTGCCCGAAGTAGGCTGTTGAACAACCGTCAGTTCTAACCAAGCACTTGCTCCAAAAGAATTTTTGAAACGAGTAGTTCCACCCGTACCCACTTGAAAAGGCATCGAAGGGTCTAAGGTTACATTAATCTGACTACCTCCAACCACTGTTCCACTACCTTTCAAAGTACCCACAGCATTTGGATAAAAATACCAATCTGCTCCTTTCTGTCCTACGCAAAATGAAGTATTGTCAACTGCCGAAAAGTGCCCTGTTCCAGTCGTAGTTTTTCCCGACAAAAAAATATCTACTGCAAAAACCACTGTTG
Organism: Cytophagales bacterium; assembly: GCA_031424875.1. Taxonomy (GTDB): domain Bacteria; phylum Bacteroidota; class Bacteroidia; order Cytophagales; family Spirosomataceae; genus Arcicella. Next base: position 936 of record JANPIG010000851.1, on the reverse strand, counting down.
GGTCGCTTTTCTTAGAAATAGTACCTTTAATAGTAGCTGTATTATCTGAATACTCTTTCCACTCCAAGGCACTAACGTTATACTCATTGTGCGAACCATTACCAACACCCGCAATCAAAATATTTAACCAAGGGCCATATCCTACATTTGTTCCATTACAAGTTCTAAAATTCTCAATCTTACACGTCTTAGTGTTCGCTCCTGTTGGTGTCCCATTTACTGTTTGTGTAAGTGAATAGTCGTCAACCTTTAACACTGCCAAATTAGTATAACCATATACTTGTAAATACTTGGCATTACCAGGCACAGTAAATGATTTTGTATATTGAGTAAAAGAAGTAGCATTTACTTCCATTTCAATACCAGCTCCTGAAATTTTTACCCAATTAGCATCAAAAACGTTTACACCCACTGAACTATACTTTGTAGCATCGTGTACCATTGCCCAAGTAGAGAATGTGTATTTTCCAAAAGGAGATGCATACTTATTTTGGTAGAAATACTCCTCTCCAACAGTTGAATTATTGATGTGGGCAGCATAAACTCCGCTATGAGTAGGACTGGTAGCCATAACTGTCTTGGTAGGACTTTGACTAGACTGCCATCCAGTAAATTTCGATTCAAAACCTGGGTTTACAATAAGTTCTTGTGCAAAAGATGATTGACCGAAAAATGCAGTCATCAACAACGTAAAGGCGACCGATAGAATTCGGTGAGACCTCTTTCCTTGTATAGAAAAGAGGCTTACCAAACTGTCTCGCAAGTTGTTGGGGGGTAACAACAAGCGACTTGGACTATCAAAAGATAGCCAACGAGTAAAGTTGGACATAATTTTAGTATAATTTAGATTAGATACTGGCATTCAGCCGTACGTTTTCCCAGGTAAAAGAATACGACGACCCACAACCGAAATGTTAGGGCATAGGAATACCCGAC
>JANPIG010000850.1:0-4678 GCA_031424875.1 Cytophagales bacterium | reverse complement strand
AAGGTGCAACTACTTATACGGTAACAGTTACGTTTACAGCTGCAAATGGCAGTAAATGTTCGGTAACTGCCACTACGGGTGTTGCGTTGAATGCAGTTTGTTGTGATAATGTAACGAATGGTGGTCAGATTGCGGCAAGCCAAAGTGGTTGCGCCCCTTTCGACCCAGCACCATTTACGGAAGTAGTTGCTCCATCGGGAGGTTCGGGTGCTGCTGAATATTTATGGTTAAGAAGTACAACTGCAACCACTTTCACACCAGCCAATATGAATACCGATTGGTTTGCTATTGTGGGAGGAACAAATGCAGGTTTGGATGTTGGTCCCTTGACCAAGACTACAGCTTATATTCGTTGTTCACGTCGGGCAGGATGTTCAGACTATGTAGGGGAATCAAACATAATCATCATTACGGTTAATCCAACGCCAGCTGCTCCAACAGTAACTGGTGCTACTTTCTGCGGAACAAGCACTGCTACTTTGACGGCAACTTGTGCCACAGGTGCAACGCCAAACTGGTACACAGCCTTGACAGGTGGAACTGCGATTGCCACAGGAACTTCATACACAACGCCAAGTATTTCATCGGCTACCTCTTATTATGTAACGTGTAAATCAACGGCAGGTTGTGAATCAACGCCAAGAACGGAAGTAAAAGCAACTGTGAATCCAAATCCGAATGCACCAACGGTAACGCCAGCCACTTCTTGTGGACCAGGTTCTGTTACGTTGGGAGCTGTTTGTGGAACGGGTTCAACGGCTAATTGGTATGCGGCAGCAACGGGTGGAAGCTCAATTGCTACGGGTGCAAATTATACAACGGTCAGCCTTTCTGCTTCAACTACTTATTATGTAAGTTGTAAAACAGATTTAGGTTGTGAGTCGTCACGAGTAGCCGTAAAAGCTACGGTGATTGCTAAAATTACGGATGGCGGTAAAATTCAGTCTAATGAAGATATTTGTCCTGGTAAAACTCCTGCCCTTATTACGAGCGTAACACCTGCGAGTGGTGGAGATGCGAGTTTAGCCATTGAATATATTTGGTTACAAACTACTTCACTGACAAATGGAGTATGTCCACAGAATATTGTAGGACAAAATCTTTATACGCAAATTCCAGGAGCAACCTCAACTGATTACCAGCCAGGTGCTATCACGCAAACGACTTGTTATATTCGTTGTGCAAGACGTGCGGGTTGTACTGACTTCATTGGAGGAGAATCAAATATTGTGAAGAAGACGTTATTAACAAGCTGTCAGGGTAAAGACCCCGTTTGTTTATCACGTAAAACACCAGTATTGAACACTTTGGAATGTAATAGTGCCGTTAATTACGGATTATGGTTTTCAGATTTGAAAGGGAACGTTCCAACTCCTGCACAAACATATTCTGTGAAATCAGGTGAATTTACTGAATTCTGTGATGGTACAGCAGTGTTGAGTTATGTGGCTTGTGTTAATGGTGGTGGTGCAAATGACTGTATCACGACAACTGTTAATTTTTCAGGTCGTACAGCAACCCCACCCGCAGGAAGTCCAGTATCGAATACGCATTGTAGTAATTATATGCCAAACGTAAGTGATTGGTATTATTACCCAGTTTCAAACGGTACTTTCTCAGGTACAGGTATTTATGCAGGTATGGCAGGTACTTATACACAAAACATGGGAGCGTTTCAAGTCGGAACAGGTGGAGGTTTAAATGAGATTACGAAGTTTGGAGCAAGCTCATGGTTTAAAATTAATATCACAAACGGTGGTACTAATAACTGGACAACTACTTCAAAAGATGGTGATATTAACATCAATTTAGGTTCATCTACTACGATTGCATCGGTAACTGCTACGGCAAATCCAACGGCAATTTGTTCGGGTGAAAGTGTTAATTTGACAGCAACTGTTGATGCCGCTTCTAAGTCTGCCAATTGTTCACCTTCGTATTCGTGGGTAGGTTCAAACGGATTTACAAGCACACAAGCAACAGTAACAAATACAAACGTAACGGCTTCGACAACTTATACCGTAACCGTAACCTTCACGGCTGCCAATGGTAGTAAGTGTTCGGTAACGGCTACTACAGGCGTAACGGTTAATCCAATTCTAGCAACTCCAACCGTAACACCAGCCGCAATTTGTGGAACAGGAACAGTTACATTAGGAGCAACGTGTGCCACAGGTGCAACCGCACAATGGTACACAACTGCAACGGGTGGAACGGCTATTGCCACAGGTCCAAGCTATACAACACCAAGCATTTCCGCAACTACTCCTTATTATGTAAGCTGTAAATCACCAGAAGGCTGTTTGTCGGCAAGAGTGGAGGTTAAGGCAACAATTAATGCTAACGGCGTAACGCCAACGGTAAAGCCAGCCGCCATTTGTGGAACGGGTACAGTAACATTGGGAGCGACTTGTTCAACAGGTATAACTGCGATGTGGTATTCGGTTGCAACAGGTGGAACAGTTATCGCAACGGGTTCTTCTTATATAACTCCTTCGATTTCTTCAACAACTACTTATTATGTAAGTTGCAAGACACCAGAAGGATGCGAATCAGCAAGAGCAGAAGTGAAGGCAACTGTGAATCCAATTCCAGCAATTCCGACGGTAACACCAGCCCTTATTTGTGGTAATGGGTCAGTTACTTTGGGTGCTGTTTGTGCAACAGGTTCAACTGCTCAATGGTACGCCGCCGCAACAGGTGGAAGTACCTTGACAACGGGTCCGTCATACATAACGCCAAGTTTGTCGGCAACAACTTCTTATTATGTAAGTTGCAAAACGCCAGAAAGTTGTGAATCGGCAAGAGTTGAAGTAAAAGCTACTATTATTGCGAAAATTACAGATGGTGGAAATATCAAAGCCGATGAAATCATCTGCGTGGGTACAACTCCTTCTAAAATCGTAAGTGTAACTTTACCAAGTGGTGGAGATGCTAATTTAGCCATTGAATATCTATGGTTAAAAACTACTTCATTAACTACCACGGGAACCTGTCCTCAAAATATCGTAGGGCAAAACCTTTACACGCCAATTTCAGGGGCAAATTCATCAGAATATCAGCCTGGGGCAATTACGCAAACGACTTGTTACATTCGTTGTTCACGTCGTGCGGGTTGTACGGATTATGATGGAGAGTCAAATGTAATTAAGAAGACTACCGAAGCCTATCCAGTAGCTCCAACGGTAACACCAGCTGCTATTTGTGGAGCAGGAACAGTTACTTTGGGTGCAACTTGTACTACTGGAACAGCAACTTGGTACGCTGCTGCAACAGGTGGAACAGCCATCACAACAGGGGCAAGTTATACAACGCCTTCGATTTCAACAACGACTTCTTATTACGTTTCTTGTAAATCAAGTGCTGGTTGTGAGTCTGGTAGAATTGAAGTAAAAGCCACGATTAACCCAATTCCGGCAGTTCCAGTAGCTATCAAAAACGGTGCTATTTGTGGAACTGGAACAGTAGAATTAGGAGCTATTTGTACGGTAGGAACTGCTCAATGGTATGCTGCTTCAACAGGTGGAAGCATAATTACAACAGGGTCTGTCTATACCACACCTTCAATTTCAGCTACAACTTCTTATTATGTAAGTTGCAAAACTACTGAAGGTTGTGAATCTGGTAGAATTGAAGTTAAAGCAACTATCAATCCAATCCCAGCCGCACCCACAGTTAAAGGTGATGCGATTTGTGGAACAGGCACAGTTACATTAGGAGCTACTTGCACCACAGGTATAGCACAATGGTACGCTGCTGCAACAGGTGGAAGCTCAATTGCAACGGGTGCATCATACACAACCCCTTCGATTTCTACAACGACATCTTATTATGTGTCTTGTAAATCAACCGAAGGATGTGAGTCTGGTAGAACCGAAGTGAAAGCAACTGTTAATGCAGGTGGAACTGCCCCAACGGTTACACCAGCTACTTCTTGTGGCAATGGTTCGGTAACATTGGGAGCGGCTTGCTCGGCAGGAACGCCAACTTGGTATTCAACTGCTACGGGTGGAAGTGCCATCGCAAGTGGAACATCTTATACAACGCCAACACTTTCTGCCACAACTGCTTACTATGTATCTTGTAAATCAAGTGCAGGATGTGAGTCAGTAAGAACAGAAGTAAAAGCTACCATTATCGGAAAGATTACAGATGGTGGAACTATTCAGGCAGATGAAACAATCTGTGGAAGCGGAACCCCAGCGAAAATCACGAGCGTAACTTTGCCAAGTGGTGGAAGTACCAACGTAGCCATCGAATATCTTTGGATGAAGACAACTTCATTAACTACCACGGGAACTTGCCCTCAAAATATTGGCGGACAAAACCTTTACACGCCAATTCCAGGGGCTAATTCCCCAGAATACCAGCCAGGGGCAATTACGCAAACGACTTGTTACATCCGTTGTGCAAGACGTGTGGGTTGTACAGATTACGACGGAGAATCTAATGCTGTCAAGAAAACAACAGAAGCAACCCCAGCAAACCCAACCCTAACACCAGCTGCTATTTGTGGCACAGGAACAGTTACGTTAGGTGCAACTTGTACCACTGGAACTGCAACTTGGTACGCTGCTGCAACAGGTGGAACAGCCATCACAACAGGGGCAAGTTATACAACGCCTTCGATTTCAACAACGACTTCTTATTACGTTTCTTGTAAATCAAGTGCTGGTTG
>JANPIG010000849.1:0-5165 GCA_031424875.1 Cytophagales bacterium | reverse complement strand
ATGAAAAAAATACTACTATTTATAACTGCTTTATCTTTTGGAATTTTCTCGAACAGCTTGGCTCAAATACGTCGTCCATTAGGGCCTCCCGTGAATACAGGACAATTTACAGAATATGCTCCTTCTATAAGTGCTGATAATAATTTGCTCATTTTCGAGACTGACCGAGGACCTAATGGCAAATGGGAACTGTATTATTCCACCAAAAATGATAAGAAAAAATGGCTTGCTCCCAAACCCATCATTCCAATTAATTCACAAGGAAAAGATAATGACTTAATTGGCGGACCTTCAATTAGTTATGATGGAAAAACACTATACTTTTTTGCCTCCTTTGATACTGGGAAAGGAGATATGGATTTGTATTCTTCAAATTGGGATGGTAAAGATTGGACAGTTCCTAAATCATTAGGAGACAACATAAATACTGCAAGATACGAAGGATTCCCTTCAATCTCTGCCGATGGAAAACGATTGTTTTTTATCCGTGATAATTTCACTAAACGTAAAGATAAAGAGACTTGCTACACAATCTGGATGTCAAATAAACAAGAAGATGGTTCGTGGGGAGTGGCTGAAAAATTGCCAGCCCCAGTGAATATGGATTGCGAAAAATCGCCCAGAATTATGGCTGACGGACGAACATTGATTTTTAGCTCAATTCGGAAAGATGGCGTGGGTAGCTTTGACCTTTATCAAACCATTCAAGAAGATGATGGCTCCTGGACTGACCCTATAAATTTAGAGTATATCAACACCGATGAAGCCGACCAATTTGCCTCTGTTTCTGCTACGGGCGACTTGATGTATTATCAGCACACGGGTGACATTTACACCGTAACAATTCCTGACAAATACCGAAAATATAAACTCCTGACTGTTTCAGGCGTAATCCAAGATGCTATTACCAAGAAACCTATTAAGACCAAACTCAATATAAAGTCAAGTAATTCTAAGGAAAGACCCAATATTTCTGCCATTGGCGATGATGGAAAATATATCGTGGTTTTGAGAGTGGGGACGAAGTATAATCTCATGGTAAATTATCCAGAATACTTGCCTTATAATCAAATGATTGATTTGACTCAAGCTAAAGAAAATGCTGAAATTATTCAAAATATAGATTTAGTACCCACAAAATTACCTTTTCAGTTTCAGTTATTAGACAAAGAGACTAAAGCCGTTTTGAGAGAACCTAAGGTTAGAATTATGGAAACTGAAACCAAAACACCAGTTGTTGTAACAGTGGAAGGAGATATGGCAAAGGCAGAACTGAAAATGAATGTTGCCTATAAATTCTCGGCGGGGGCTGCGGGTTACGGTTTTTTTGCCCGAGGATTCAAACCTGACTCGTCTGATGCTTTCAGAGATAGAACTAAACGAATTCCCTTGGCGGCTTTGAAAAAAGATGTTGTGGTTCAATTAAATGATATTACTTTTGAAACTGCCAAAGCTGAACTCAAGCCTGATTCATTTGAGGAATTAGATCGTTTGATAAAAATGTTGGAAGATAGTCCAAATGTAAAATGTGAAATTTCTGCTCATACCGATGATGTAGGTAATGACGATTATAACCTTAAACTTTCTGATAAAAGAGCCAAATCAGTAGTAGAATATCTGGCCAGTAAAGGCATCAAAATTGAAAGAATGATTCCGAAGGGCTATGGCGAAACGCAACCATTAGTGACGAACGACACCGATGAAAATAAAGCAAAAAATAGACGAGTACAATTTAAGATAGTTAATTAGCAATTGGTTATTAGTTTCTGGATACGGGTTATTTTCCTTATAAAGTTTGGAAAACCATGAACTAATAACTAAATCCCCGTGATAGATGTCGAAAAGATATAAAATACAAAATTCAAATTTAGGTACTTCACCTGGTACGCTTACTTATGTAGGCGATGAAGTTAGCTTTGAAACTAAAGTGTATTGGACACAGTTCAATCATGATGATTATAAAACCTATAACTTTCCAAAACTCAGCGATTTCAAACTCGAATTAGCCGCTGATCATACCTACTGGCTTAATATAGACGGTATTCATGAACCTCAAGTAATTGAAACCGTTGGTAAAATCTTCGATTTGCACCCCTTGGTAATGGAGGATATTTTAAACACCCAACAAAAGCCCAAATTTGAATATTATGATGATGAACAGTTGTATGTTACTTGTAAAATGATTGAGTTTAACCCTTATACTCGTGAGATTGAGGTGGAACATTTAAGTTTCGTTTTGGGTGAAAACTTTGTTATTTCATTTCAAGAAGAACGTTCAAGGGACATTTTCGACCCTATTTTGCAAAGAATTAAAGCATCTGCAGGCAAGACCCGCAAGAACGGAGCCGACTATCTGTTGTATGCACTTTTGGATATAGTAGTTGATAATTACTTCTTGGTGTTAGAACAAGTCTCTGAGAATATGGAACGATTAGAAGAAGATATCATTAATACTTTCAAGCAAAAATCAATGACAGAACTTTACGGAATAAAACGAGAATTAACATTACTAAGGAAAATAGTTTTTCCCCTTCGTGAAATGCTCCTAAGTCTTATCCGTGAAGAAGCACCTCTCATCACCGCTAATACTGCTTTATACCTCCGTGACGTTCAAGACCATGTTACACAAGTATTAGAAACCATTGATTCTTATCGTGAATTAGTGACTTCCTTAATGGATTTGAACCTTTCGCAAGCGAGTACCCGTATGAATAATGTGATGAAAGTGCTGACAGGAATCTCTGTCATTTTCATGCCTTTAACATTTGTAGCAGGAATTTATGGTATGAATTTCGACAATATGCCTGAACTTCATTGGCAATATGGGTATTATTATGTTTGGGCATTTATGATAATTATGGTCATAGGAATGTTAGTTTATTTTAAAAGAAAGGGGTGGTTGTAAAAACGAACCTGTTGGGGCGAACCTATGTGTTCGTCCAATACCGTTTTCACGAAAAAACCTATGCAAAGGGTCGAAAAAAACTGGTTAGTGTCAACAAAAAACCAAAATTTTAAAAATACATTTTTAAGACAGATTACTTATTTTTTAAACCTACTTTTTAAATAAATTCACTTTTTTTGAAAAAAGAGCAATATTTATAAGCCTCATTTTCAAAATACTACATTTTTATTTATAATATCACCTAAAAATTAATTTTTTCCTTGAAATAATACCAAAAAAAAGTTTTATGAATTGTGAAAATACTTTTTTTGAATGAACAGGTTTAAAATTTAAGTAGTTAAACTCAAATTTTTGCACAAACTCGAAAAACTCGTTTTCATTTTTAAAAATTATACTTAAAAACCTCATAATCATGCTGAAATAACCTTAAATTCAAACTTTCCATCATTTGCTCCTCTTAATATAACTACTTGATTATTAACAACTTTTGCACGATTTTTACGTATTAATTATGTAAAAACATAATTCTTTCTGAAACAGAAGCGAAAGCCATAATATAAATAATGTCAAGTATTCTTAATTCAATATTTTTAATTTCTGGTAAACATGGCGTTTATACAGGAGTTCCACCCACGGTGATGGTGGCTTTTACGGTGGTGTCAGCAGCACTAATCGTATTAGGAATATACGTTAGTCAAAAACGTCGTGAATGGTATCGTCATTCTTTGACTACACAAGGAGAAATTGTAGAAGTAAGTCGCCGTTATGATCGTAGCGATCGTCGTGGACAGCATCCCATGTTTTTTCCAGTAGTTTCATTTTCAGTAAATGGCAGGCAATTCAAGATTGAATCAGATAAAGGGATGCCAATTTTGAGTGAAGTAGGTCAGAAAATGCCAGTTCGTTACAATCCAGAAAATCCATATGATTCAGCTTTAGGGGATAGTAACGTGCCAGGTATCAAACCATCAGTATTTTATTTTATGGGTGCAGCATTATTGGCGGCCAGTATCTTATTGATGTTTTAAGAGGTATAAATTTGAATTATCTATTTCATCAACAACAAAAAAGCGTAGATCTTTTCTACGCTTTTTTGTTGTTGATGCAAAGTATTGCAATATTATAATATCTCCACTTCTTTGTTTCTAAAAGGCTTCAATAGTTCATCCATTGGATTTAAGCTCGTTATTAGACAATCTAAATCGGTAAAATTACACACTTTATAATTTTCTTTTCGGTTAATTTTCTCCTCCAATACACAAGTAACGGTTTTACGAGAAACTTCCATCATTTTTTGTTTCAAAATAGACTCTTCATAATGCCTAATTGCCAAGCCAGATTCTACACTAATACTATTAATGCCCATAAAATATAAGTCTGCTTGTATGTATTCTAAATCTTGAATAGTTTTACTTCCAATCGTGATTTGGTATCTTTTATAAAATGAACCACCCAACAAAATCACTTCAACTTTAGGATGCTCACCCAAGGCCATGGCCAAATGCGGATTGTTGGTAATAACAGTAACTTCCAAGTTTTTAGGAATTTGTTCTGCAATATAGAAATTAGTTGTGCCACCATCCATCAGGATAATCTTATTGTTTTCAATCAGTCGTAAAGCCTTTTTGGCAATCGTTACAAACTCCGTATTTACAATACCAAGTCCACGGCTTGGTTTCATCGAAAGATAAGAATTTGCAATAGCTCCCCCATGTACTTTCTTTAACAACCCTTTGTCCTCCAACTCAATAATATCTCTTCTGACACTGTCATAAGAAACACTCAGAATTTGCCCTAAATCTACTAAGGTAACCTTTTTATCAGTTCCTAATTTTTCTAAAATGACCTGTTGTCTTTCTTCCTTAAGCATTATGATTGTTTTTGGTAAGGTTATAAATTTATTATTGCAAATATTTGCAATAATATTTGCAAAATACAAAAAAGTTTGCATAAATTTGTATTAGAACTATTAACCATTTTTATAGTTATTAAATAAAGAGTAGAAATTTGGTTTTTATATATTATAAAATCTAAGTTTTAAAATTTGTGTTTTGAAAGGTTTTCATTGAAAGGGTATGAACTTTGAGGTTTATACCCTTTTTTGTTTTAAAATAGTTTTCTATCAAAATTACGAAAACTGTAACAAAGCTAACCTTGTCTATGGTCAAATAATAAAAATATACTTTTCATAAGGTTATCAAATCGTTGAACCATCATGTTATAGTAAACTAAAGGTTTTACCCAAAATAAATTACTGTTT
>JANPIG010000848.1:0-4133 GCA_031424875.1 Cytophagales bacterium | reverse complement strand
GTTTTATTTTGAAGAAACGCATAAAACTTGGCTTTCTCATTGTCCTTTTTTCCAAACCAATACCACCCCATATTGCTCGTAACCATAGGGTCGGTGGGATGTTTTTCATAGATTGGCGTAAACAAAGTGAGCGTATCTTTCCATTTAGTTGATTGGCTGAAAGATAGAAAAGTGAGAGCTAATAAAACCACCGCACCCACGCCTGGCATAACCTTATTGGTAGCAGTTTTTTGGTACAAATAATTAGCAAAAACTGCTAAAATTAACAAAGGCCCAATGGATGAAACATAAAAATAACGGTCTGCCATCAAGGCACTACCCACAGGCAAAACCTGCGAAACAGGGAAAATCACAATCAAGAAATAAAGTCCTCCCCACCATATTAATTTGTTCTTTCTGCCAAACCAAAACAGGGCAATTGCTAAGGCAAGTACCCCGGCAAAGGCAGAGAAATAAATAGAAGGAATTGCACCGTTAGGTTTTTGAGGATAAGGATAAAATGCGATGAGATTAGTGGGCAAAATCATTTTTATCCAATAATACAAAACGCCATAATTTATCATAAAAAAGCGTTCAGAAAAGGAATAAGCATCAGAAATTACCTTTGTAGCATTGGCTCCAGCATCACTTTGCGCTTTTATGGAGATAATACCCGTAATCAAAGAAACCACAAAAAACGGAGCTTTTTCGATGCCAATTTTGATGATTTGCTTACGGTTCAACAGATAATAATCTGTCAATAAAAACACCACTGGCAAAATGACCGCCATACCTTTTGAGAGACATGACAGGATGAAAAGCCCTAACGAATACCATATATGTTTATTCTTCCAGTTTGTAATGTCTTGATTTTCAAGGTCATTGATATATGTTAGGTATTGCAAAAATGATAATAACAAAAACAGGGTATAAAGTACATCCTTCCGTTCAGCTGCCCATACCACCGACTCCACGTGTAAGGGATGAATGGCAAAAAGCACAGCCGTAATTGCACCAACCAGGAAATTTTTGCTTAGTTTTTCTGTTAGTTTAAATACTAAAATACTATTGATGATATGAATAATGGTATTGTCGAAGTGATAAACCCAAGCGGTATCTTTTACTAAGGAATATTCCAAATAATACGTTACCATTGTCAAGGGATGCCAGTTACCAAGGTAATAATCTAAAATGAGGGTCTTGAAATTTTTGAAGGAAACTTCTCGCAAATCTTCGTTATTGACGATATAAAACATATCATCCCACACATAGCCATTCTGAAAACCAGGTAAAAAGGCAATAAATACACACACGGTGATAATGCCCGCCACAATCCAAAAATTGCGTTCAGTATAAGGAATTGGCTCAATCAAAGGTGCTACTTCTTTAACAACTTTAGGGTGAGTTGCTATTTGAGGTTTTTGTAGGGTATTTTTTGCGGGTTGGGATATTTTATGCTTTGCCATTGTATGAGTAAAAGGAATTTTGCATTCATTAATTAAGGTACTGCAAATACTATGCAAATTAATAATATTTACCCTAAATTTGAATCAACCAATAAAAAAGCGAATCTCGGAACCAAAATTCCAAAATTCGCTTTTTTTATAATTCCTAATTCCTAATTCCTAATTCCTAATTCCTAATTCCTAATTCCTAATTCCTAATTCAACACCATTTTTGGGAAACGGTACATTTGTGAATCATAAACCATTAATTGGTCAATTTCTAATTCAAAGTACGGGTACAATGGCGAGCGTTCTAATATCTTGTGAATATCACTTTTATCCTGAGCATTCATGGTAATCCAACCTCTGCCCACCTCAGCAGAGATGGCATAAGAATCAATTACACACTTCAAAATTAACTCATTTATAATTAAACGGTGTTTTGGCACGAGACTCATAAACTCCTCATCCACACTAAAAAACACAGTTACTTGATATTTGTTCATATTACGATTCTTAATTCTGGGGTAAATATACCCAAAATTAATTAATAATTTATATAGAATAATGAATAGTGATTGTTCTACAGATTATTAATTCAACCTGAAAGTTGAGATATTTTTAAAACTGTTCACTATTCATTATTCACTACTTAAACTGCTCCCATTACATAAACTTTACCTTTCGGACCTGCTTCGGTAGTACTTCCCCCTGTATCTTCCAAAGAGATTGCAAAAGCAACAGGATTAGCAAACGATTTCATTTTCAAAATATTAGCTTTGCCCGTAACCATCCCTGCATCTATAGGCTTGTTATCTACGATTGCCCATAGCTGATACTGTTTACCTTGTGGTGGAGCGGGCAAATCTAAGGCTGAAAGATAAACTTCTTGTCTAACTTTGTCAAAATATACTAATGCCTTTGAATTGGGTGAAGCTTCTTGCCCTAATAATTTAATTACTTTAAAATCAGCATTTTGCAAAATTGCTACTTCTTCTTGATAACTGGCTTTGATAGCTTTATTTTCCTGAGCAAATATTTGATTCTGACTTTCCAACGCTACAATTTTATCCTCTGAATTCCTCCAATTTGTAAAAAAGAAAATGTTTGCTCCTATGCTCAAAGCCAACAATACCCATGATGCTGCCATACTGAAAATAGATTTCTGTGGCTCGGAATTGTTTAATTGAACAACGTTATTTCTTGTGTTTTGTAGGGGTTGGTCTTCAAAAACCGCTGCCATGATTTTGCTCTTCAGAGCAGCAGGTGGTTCTTTTTCGTATTGTAATGCGTAATTTTCGAGCGTACTTCTGATAGCTTCCAGTTCTGTAGCAGCTTCTGGATGCTTTGAAACCATACGTTCCACCTCTGCTGACTCCCCAGCAGTAGTAATGCCCAACACGTAGCTTTCTAAAATCCCTGATTCTATATATTCTTTAATATTCATATCCATTTTTCTAAAATTCCAAACCAAATAACCAAAATCATTTCCACAAAATACTGTCTCAATTGTACAATGGCTGCCTTTACTCTTGTTTTCACCGTTCCCAAAGGAATATTAAACTCCTCTGCAACTTCGGCTTGGGTATATCCCTGAAAGTACAATAAATCAATCATCTGGCGTTGTTCGGGACGCAGATTTTCTACTACCTTCTTCAAGCCGATGGCATCTATATCAAACTGGCTATTTGCTTGACCATCAATAATTTCGACTGTAGAATCTAAATCCTGATTCCTTTGTGAATTTTGAAAGTCTTGCGATCGAATTTTGTCAATGGCAGTATTACGTGCCACATTCAGCATCCAAGTAAACAGCGTTCCTTTCGTGCGATTATACCCCTGGATATTCTTCCAAATCTTTACAAAGGTATCTTGCAAAACATCGGCAGCGATTTCTTCTGTACGCACTATTTTCAGAATAACCCCGTATAGTGCCGATGAATAATTGTCGTATAAGATGGAGAACCCCCGTTGGTCTTTGCTTTGGAGCATAAGCACAAGGTCTCCTTCATCAATAATAGTTTTACGTTTAGACATGTGTGTTCTCTCTCAATAAATGAATTCTGTGTTAAATTCACTCTGATTTAAATGGCTTAATAAAGATAATGGGAATATTTTTAAGTATTGACTAATGAGTAGTAAGTATTAATATTTTTCAATAATTGAAAGAAAAATTGTGATACCAATACCTCAATTTTCAGAGGGGACGATTTTATAAAATTTCAAATTTACGATGTCGGATTTGTCTAAAAATAGGAATCCTATAAATTGGCAGAAAAATTTAGTCAATTGATTCTTTACTGATGTTAAACAGAATTGGCTAAGCCCGCAAGCTAAAAATGACTAATAACTATTTACTAATAACTATATTATATAATGAGTAATTTTTCAGAGAAATTCTAAAACAAAGGACTTCCAGACTTGAAAGCCCTTTGTGTATTACCCATTATTAAACCACACCTGTCTATTAGGCGTGGAGAGGGAATATTCTCCATCTCCCTCCATACCTAATTTTACATCTTTGGTAATACAACTGCATCAATAACGTGGATAACTCCATTCGACTGGTTCACATCATAAGTTGTGATATTGGCCATATTTCCACCCTCATCTTTCAACACAATATTGTGCATTCCGTTCATCATAGCAGTCAATGTACCACCGCTAACGGTTTTCATTACTGCCTTTCCGCCCCCCGATTTGATAGCT
>JANPIG010000847.1:0-1444 GCA_031424875.1 Cytophagales bacterium | reverse complement strand
TTAAGTATTCTAATTGATTTGTTTTTTCGTTTAGATTTGATTAGAAAAAATGTTAGAAATTACAGTTACAATCCTTGCGGAATTGTCTTAATTGATGAACCAGAAACACATTTACATATTTCACTTCAATACCACGTTTTGCCAATATTAACTACTCTTTTTCCCAATGTTCAATTTATTGTTGCAACCCATTCTCCTGCGGTTATTTCAAGTATTAAAAATTCTACAATTTTTGATTTAACAACGAAGGAAACCCTTTCTTCAGACGATTCTATCAGTAAAAGTTTTTCAGAATTGATGGTTTCTCATTTTGGTTTAGATAATGAATTTTCAGATTTTGCAGATGATTTATTTGAAAAAGTGAATACTGTTTTGAAGGAAAACAAAAACAATATCCCTTTAAGAAACCAACAACTCAAAGCTATTTTGATGGAAAATGAGCGTTATATTTCTCCAACCATGCGTTTTGAATTAGAAGCCAAAATATCTGAATAACCACTAATATCTACCGTCATTATGATTAATGTTTCAAGAGGAAAAAGACCAGAATCCTTAGATAGACCCGAAATAAAGCTTTATTTAGATGAAGTAATTGCATATAACGAACTCAGTAAAGAAGAAAAATTAAAAGCAACAAAGCCAGATGTTGGGGCTTATAGAAATTCAGATGTTTTGGAAGCGTTTGATAGAGATTTCTTTTCAAAATGTTATTTGACAGAACAAAAATTTCCTAATTCTTGGGCGATGGATATTGAACATTTCAAATCAAAAAACTTCGGGCAATTTCCAGAATTGAAATATGAATGGACGAATTTATATCCATGTTCACACGATGCCAATATGTCAAAACCTCGAAATGAGCCAATGGGAGGATATTTAGACCCCTGTGATGAAAATGATGATGTGGAAAAGGAGATTATTTATACTTTGGGATTCAACGGTGAAGCTAATTTTGATGTATTAAATTCAGCAAATAAGAAGTCAGTCAATACAGCCAATTTGTTAGATAAAATTCATAATAGAAGTGATTTCGACTCGAAGCAAAAAACGGCAACGCTTAGATATTACATCAACAAAAAATCTGATGAGGTTAAGGATTTAATTATGGAATGATTGAACGTAAAAGGCAATGAAGAAGCCGAAATTCGAGCAAGCCGAAAAATCAAAAATATACTTTCTCGAAAATCTGATTTTACGATGTTACTCCGTTCTCTTTCTTGTGTTAAAAAATATGTTCCAAATGATTTTTTAGACTAAAATTCTCAAAACCATCTCCCCAAAAATCCAGTTACACCTACAACAACCAATCAAAAAACACATTGAAAACAGTCATTATCGGAGCAGGCATGGCGGGGCTTTCTGCCGCCAGAATTTTATCAAAAAAAGGTCATGAAGTCGTGGTTTTGGACAAAGGGCGTGGCGTAGGAGGGAGGATGTCTACCCG
>JANPIG010000846.1:0-1393 GCA_031424875.1 Cytophagales bacterium | reverse complement strand
GTATCGGTTGAACTTTCCATTTCATTTTCACCGTAAAAAAAGTTGCTGGTATAATGATATTTTTGGGCTTGAGCAGAAGCACTTGAGCTTTCGGGTATGAAAAAACTCATAAATTCGTCCACATCAACCATGCCTGGACCGCAAGCGAAGAGTATGAAAATAGCAAAAATTTTAACGGAGCGTTTCGTTAATGTGAAGGAGTTTTTGAATTTGTTCATGGTTATAATAAGAAATATTTTGGGAGTCAAGATGATATAAAGCAAATGTAAGTTTTTGCTTTGATATTTTTTCTAAAATGTTGCGAGAACCCTTTAAGATATCCTCATAGTCAGTATCTTCACACCTGAAAACATCACCTTTGCGAATAGAAATATGCTGAAAAATACCATCATTTTTGACCATAAATCTTTGTCTGTCAGTCTGTTGTGAGAAATTTTGATTGTTTTTCAAAGTCGCCGAACTAAGATTATTAATAAAATACAGAAAACGGTCATTTCTGAAAACTACTGTCCAATGAAAAATGGGCATCACCACATCCAGCGGTAGGGGATATTCTTCGATTCGTTCAGTATATAGGCTCAGTAATTTAGGTGAATAAATGGAATTTAGCGTAACAGGGTTTCGCCAGTCACTCATATTATAGCACATCAACATTCCCCTTTCTACGGGCGGAATCCCGGTTTTCTCAAAAAACTTCACTTGATGCAAACGAATAGTGGCTGATAGATGAAGATGAGATTTCTGTAAAATTTTGAGCAAAGAAAAATACTTTTGTTTGGTAGAAATTGTCCAATCACAATCTATTTGAATTTCGTGGTAAGGTTGGGGAGAAAGTTTTGAAATTCCCGATAAAATCACCCTTGCAAAGGAATCAATTTTGATTTTTGGCAGATTCTTAATCGTTTGATTGGTAATAAAAACCACGGGAATTATTTGGCAAGAATCGGGCAATTTTTTGCTAAAACGGATGGGGGCATTTACTTGAAAACTTCGTCTGGCAACATTCCAAGAAATATCAAAAAACTTGATATACAATTTCTTAACTTGATTTTCAACAAGCGTATTTTTTTCTAATTCCGAAAGTTTGAAATTAGATTTCCAGTAATAAAATGCTGTTTCAAGCTGTTTAGGGGGCTTTTTTTGGCAAGAAAATAGACTAAAAATTAGGATTATTTGAAGGAGAATTTTGTGTTTCATTCAATGTTATTTAAAGTATTATTATTAGACAGTTGGCAATATAAGACAAAAAATTGTTAATGAAGCTGTTTAAACTTGCGAGTTCTTAATTTGGTAAAACTTGTTGCCCAGACGAGGTATATCTCTTATTTTAGAAAGATAAAAGTTTAAATGCCTACTATACAAATATTAATTGAAGGGACTTTTTTATAATTTT